>NZ_OY782757.1:600000-900000 GCF_963678185.1 uncultured Tolumonas sp. | reverse complement strand
GCAATGGCCAGTGCCAGCTGTTCTGGTTTGCGTTTTTCTGAATATTCCAACAACTCAGGGTGGCTTTCGACAAAGCTGGTATTAAAGCGCCCGGTTCTGAATTCAGGGTTGTGCAAGATTTGCTGATAATAAGGAGTCGTGGTTTTGACGCCATGTACCCGCATATCATCTAATGCACGCAAACCACGATCTAATGCTTCTTCCCAGGTAAGCGCCCAGACGATCAATTTCAGACACATTGAATCGTAGTGAGGAGGAATCACATAACCGGTATAAATCGCCGTATCGGTACGAACCCCTGGGCCACCCGGTGCGTAATAGCGGGTGATTTTGCCGAAAGAGGGGAAAAAATTATTTTTCGGATCTTCAGCATTAATACGGAACTGCAGAGCAAAACCTCGAAGTTGAATATCTTCCTGTTTCATCGACAGAGGTAAGCCAGATGCAATGCGGATCTGTTCACGAACGATATCAATACCGGTGATTTCTTCGGTAATTGTGTGTTCGACCTGTACGCGCGTGTTCATTTCCATGAAATAAACTTCGTCGTCCGCCAGCAGAAATTCCACTGTTCCGGCATTTTCGTAACCAACAGCTTTAGCGGCGCGGACTGATAATTCGCCAATATAAGCACGCTGTTCCGGTGTCAGCTGCGGGCTTGGTGCAATTTCGATCAGTTTCTGATTACGGCGCTGAATAGAGCAGTCACGTTCGAACAAGTGAACAGTGTTACCAAAGCTATCTGCCAGAATTTGTGCTTCGATATGTTTTGGATTAACAATGCATTTTTCCAAAAACACTTCTGCAGAACCAAACGCTTTAGTCGCTTCAGAGATAACGCGAGGATAAGCTTGCTCCAGCTCTTCCTGAGAGTTACAGCGACGAATACCACGACCACCACCACCGGAGGTTGCTTTCAGCATCACGGGGTAACCGATACGAGCCGCTTCACGAATTGCTTCCGCCAAGTCAGCCAGATTGCCTTCGGTGCCCGGTGTGCAAGGTACACCCGCGGCAATCATACTGCGTCGCGCTTCGGTTTTATCACCCATACGGCGGATCACTTCCGCGCTTGGGCCAATAAATTTGATGCCGCGTTGCTCGCAAAGTTCAGAGAAATGCGCATTTTCAGACAAGAAGCCATAACCAGGATGCAAAGCATCACAGCCGGTTTCCACCGCCATACTGACCAAACGCTCTGGGCTCAGATAACCCGCTAATGGATCTTGTCCAAGGCTATATGATTCATCTGCCCGTTTAACATGCAGTGCGTGGCGGTCGGCATCAGAATAGACGGCTACCGAGCGGATCCCCATTTCGGCACAGGCCCGCACGATACGTACGGCGATTTCACCCCGGTTGGCAATCAGAATTTTTTTTATCACGAAGAACTACCTCCTTGCTGTTCACAGGTGAATGATCCTTAAACGTTTATAACCCTACTTTGTATCTAGAATTAATTAAAATTAATCTTTATTGTATTTACTATAAGTAATTGCTTATCTACAGGGGCGAGAACATGCGAAATTCTTTAATGCGGATCACATTACGGCAGTTACAAGTGTTTCGTGCTGTTTGTGAAACGCTTTCATATAGTCGGGCAGCAGAATCTATGGCATTGACTCAGCCGGCAGTTAGCTTGCAAATGCGACAGTTGGAAGAATTAATTGACCAACCATTGTTTGAATATGTCGGAAAGAAGCTGTATCTGACTGATGCGGCAAGTAGTCTTTTAAATGCATCTAATGATATTTTCCAGCGGTTAGATGAGTTAGATATGCAATTATCTGATTTGCGAGGCTCTTTAAAGGGGCAGCTTCGTTTATCCGCCGAATCGAGTGCGAAATATCTTTCACCACATATTCTGGCTGCGTTCCAACGTCGGCACCCAGATGTCAACCCACTATTAAGGGTAGTCAACCGGGCGCAGATACTGCAACGCCTGAGTGAGAATAAAGATGATTTGGTGATCATGTCGTTGGTGCCGGAAGAAATGGCAGTGGAGTTTATGCCGTTTCTGAATAATCCGATCATTGCCGTTGCCCCGGCTGAACATCCGGTATGTCAGATTGAGAACCTGGGTTTGAAAGATTTGCAGGAATGGACTCTGCTGATCCGTGAACCGGGTTCGGGTACGCGCAAAGCATGTGAAGAATTTTTCCAGCAAAAGCGGGTGCATTTTTCCAGAACACTCGAACTCAACTCGCAAGAGGCGCAACGGGAAGGTGTGGTTGCGGGTTTAGGTTTAGCTTTTTTGCCACGGCATGCCGTACATCTTGAATTAAAAGCGGGTGTTTTACGGGAACTGCCAGTCAAAGAATTACCTCTGTATCGTAGCTGGTGTCTGGTGCATGCCCGCGGTAAACGGTTGTCGCCAGTGGCGCAAGCATTTGTGGATTTTATTCGTGAAGAGCGGGGTGTGATCAGTGCGATTGCAAAACGGTTTGAAGTTACTCCCTAGGGTGCAGAAATGAGTGAGTACAGCGGAGTACCGTATTGTGTGCGGCGACTCCGTTGGCTGAATTTTAAATAGCGAGCTTGTCTTTCAGACATATGGTTTTGAGTATGGAGAGCTGATGTTCATGTTCTTTTTTGACGTCATCAAAACGACTTAGAATCGCTATAGTGGCAGGAGAAAGAGAGGCTTGCTGTTCAGCGGATAATGTCTTGGTGTAATGCAATGCTACCGCATCATCTTGTGGTTTAGGTGTGCCAGTGGCGATCAGATAAAACACTTTATGCCGGTTGGAGAATGATTCGTGATCGAAGAGGTAGATAGCAGCATGCGCTTGTAAGGTTGTCTCTTCTCTTAATTCGCGGATAGCGGCTTCCAGCCGTGATTCGCCGCGGTTCGCTTGTCCGCCCGGTAACAATAGAAGACCACCGCTGGTTTCAGCTAACAAAATGCCATCATCACATTCAACAATACAAGTCGCACGGCGTGGTTTGAAACGTGTATTCATGATCATTCCCTGAAAGTAGCTAATGCGTTCGATTAGATTCTTTTTCCTGCGTTAAGGATAGTTTTTAACACAAAAATTGATATTAATTCTTCCTCATATAGCACATTAAACGTGTTGTTTTTCCTTCCGAAATATAATCTGGTCTAAGCTAATATTAGATCAGGCGAGTCATGTCGCGTTTCCCCTAAAGCCAACCAATTGTATTGGGATAGCTTATGTTTATTGCCAATCTCTCCGTTGCTGAAGCACTTGATAGTCTTAAAACGACAGAACAAGGGCTCACCCATGCCGAGGCACAACGGCGTTTACGTGAATTTGGTTATAACCGGTTGGAAGTGGTTAAGCAAAAATCGATTTTGTTACGTTTTCTCGGTGAATTTACCCATTTCTTTGCAATTATTTTATGGATCGCCGCCGGGCTGGCGTTTTTTGCGGAAACTCAGGCACCCAATGAAGGGATGTTAACGCTGGGAATTGCCATTCTGGGTGTCATTCTGATCAACGGCATATTTTCGTTCTGGCAAGAATATCGTGCGGAGCGCGCTATTTCGGCATTAACCAAATTATTACCGCAACAAGCATTGGTGCTCCGAGATGGTCAATTGCAGCCAATATTAGCGGAAATGCTGGTGCCGGGTGACTGCATCGTTTTAGAGGAAGGCGATAATGTGCCAGCCGATTGTCGGTTGATTTATGCTGCTGGTGTGCGGGTTAATATTTCGACGGTGACTGGTGAGTCATTACCCATGGCACGAGTTGCCGAGACAGTAGCGGATAGTTCGGCATTAAATGCCAAAAATTTGCTGTTGGCCGGTACTTCGGTAGTGTCGGGGCAGTGTCGGGCCGTTATCTTCGCGACAGGGCGGTATACTGAATTTGGACAAATAGCTCATCTGACACAAACAGAGCAAGGCAGTATCTCTCATCTACAGTTGGAAATTGCCCGACTATCAAAGCTGGTGGCTGGGTTTGCTGCAACATTAGGTATCATATTCTTTGGTATTGGCACTCTTTTAGGTTTGCCATTCTGGGATAACCTGATGTTTGCGATTGGAATTATTGTGGCGAATGTACCGGAAGGCTTATTGCCTACTGTGACACTCAGTCTGGCGATGGCCACGCAACGCATGGCAAAACGACATGCGCTGGTGCGTCATTTAACTGCGGTGGAAACGCTGGGTTCCACCACGGTGATTTGTTCCGATAAAACCGGCACATTAACGCAAAACAAAATGACCGCCAGCAGAATTTACCGGCTCGACCAATTGAATGAAATCGCCGATCACGCAGCATATGCGAGTGACATTCGACTGATTCAAAATGCGCAATATTGTCATAATCTGAAGAAGAGTTTTCACGGAAGCCAGTCAATTTGGCTGGGTGATCCGATGGAGATTGCACTCGCCGATTTTGGAAAACAAAGCCATGATTTTGGTGATATTCCAATCAGTTCTGAGATCGTGTTTGACAGTGATCGTAAACGGATGTCGGTGGTGATCGAACATGCCGGGGAACGCTGGTTATATTGCAAAGGGGCACCAGAGACAGTATTACCACTGTGTAAGCAGGTAGTGAGTCAAACGGAAAATGACGAGCAAATCATTCCGATTGATCATGCGGTGCAACGACAAATCACGGCCGCGCAAAATACCATGGCGAACGATGGTTTACGGGTGTTGGCTTTTGCCTATCGTCGTTTAGACGCCGAGCAACTTCCTGAAGAGCGTGATTTGATCTTTTCGGCGCTAATTGGTTTGCACGACCCACCTCGGCCAGAAGTGAAAGAGGCGATGATGCGTTGTCATTCGGCGGGGATCAAGGTCATCATGGTGACGGGAGATCACCCGCATACTGCGGTCGCCATCGCGCGTGAAATTGGTTTAGTAACATCAGCTAATCCGGTGGTTTTAGAAGGGCAAGTGTTACGTAAAATGAGTGCCGCGCATTTACAGCTGGTTCTCGATAGCCCGGAAATCATTTTTGCCCGGGTGACGGCAGAGCAGAAAATGCATGTGGTGAAAGCACTGAAACGTAAGAATGAAATTGTCGCGGTAACGGGTGATGGCGTAAATGATGCGCCGGCACTAAAAATCGCCGATATTGGCATTGCGATGGGGGTGTCGGGCACCGATGTCGCAAAAGAGGCATCGGACATTATTTTGCTCGACGATAATTTTGCCAGCATAGTGAATGCGATCGAGGAAGGGCGTACCGTCTTTGAAAATATCCGCAAATTTCTGACGTATATTCTGACATCCAACATTCCTGAATTACTGCCTTATATTGCTTTTGTCATCTTCAAGATCCCGTTACCGTTGACCATTATTCAAATTCTGGCTGTCGATCTGGGCACCGATATGTTGCCGGCGTTAGCACTTGGTGCGGAATCTTCCGATAAAAAATTGATGCAGCAGCCACCTCGTCCGGCGAAAGAACGATTGTTGTCCTGGCCTTTATTAATTCGCGCATATTTATGGTTAGGGATGTTAGAAGCATTTGCATCATTGACCGTATTCTTTTTCGTGTTGCATCAATCGGGCTGGGAATATGGCGACTTATTGAGTAAAACAGATCTGTTTTATCAGCAGGCGACCACGGCATGTCTTGCTGCCATCGTCATGGCGCAGATCATGAATCTGTTTGTTTGCCGGCATCCGCACATGTCGGTGTTTCAACTTAAAATCAGCGGCAACCCATTACTGTGGTTAGGGATTGCCGTGGAAATAGCGCTGATCTTGCTGGTGGTTTATACCCCATGGGGGAATGCGTTATTTGGAACACAACCGCTGGCGTTATCGGTCTGGAGTTTGATGATGGTTTTAGCGCTGTGTTTTGGTTGTTTAGAAGAGTTGAGAAAATGGATCGTGCGTAGAATGTAGCTATCTCGATCATCAGCTAAGACGGCAAATCGTCAAATGAGTGCACTGATGGTGAATAAATGCAGTATATTTATTAAATAATAGTCGAAATAGGCCGAAATCATTGCACATCACAGCGTGATATCGGTTACATTTCTATAACAATTAATGTGCTGCGCCTTCATATGGATATTCTTCATCTCGATATAAAGAGCATGTTACTAATGTGCGCCTTCATTGGCGTACTCATTTCCGGCGGATTAGCCGCATTACTCCGTGATCGTTATGTGTGCCCGGGCATGCCTTTTTGGGTTAGCGGTTTTTTCATTTTCACGGTGGGTGTTTTTTTTGCGGTAGGCCGTGCCTTCACACCGTTATGGGTGAGTGTTTTTTTCGGTAATTTATTCAGCTTTCTGGGTGTCAATTTATTATGGTTAGGGTTACTGAAATACAATAATAGAATTAAACGCTATCACTTTGTGATTATCGCGCTATCGCTTGTTACCGCTATCTTGTTACTGTTTATGCTTAATTCTGGCGTGCCTGAAAAAAATCGGGCGGAACTCATTTCTATTGTATTTAACGTGCAAAGTTTACTGTGTATTCGCGAAGCATTACGTGACAGACAAAAATATGAGTCTGGCCGGTTGATGTTTGCCTTCACCTGCATGTTAGTCACTATCGGATCACTGCTGCGTTTTCTGACTTATCAAATGGATCCGTCATATGCCTTGCTGAATACGAATGTCAGTAATCTGCTGCTGATTTTTAATACAATTATTGTGTTTTTAGGCTTAAGTTTCAGCATCATGCTTATTACCTCGCAGTGGTTGCAACAAAAGCTGGCAGCCTTTGCGGCGTATGATGCACTAACCGGTGTGTATAACCGTTACGGCCTCAATCTACAGACTGATGTGTTGTTTGGAACGAAAAATAAAGCTGTATTTAATAATTGCAGTGTTGCAATGATTGATATCGATTTTTTCAAAAAAACGAATGATAACTACGGGCATTTTGTCGGTGATTTGGTTTTAAAAGAAATAGCGGCTAAGTTACGGCAAAATATTCGGCATCACGATATTTTGGCGCGTTATGGCGGCGAAGAATTTATTGTTGTGTTACCGGATACCAATAAAACAGCTGCGCTGGCTTGGGCTGAACGAGTCAGAGAGCTAGTATCTATGGAACCTGTATTAGTTAATCAGCACGCAATCACTATTACGCTGAGTATTGGTTTGGTTGATCTGTCGGAAGAAAAACACGTTTCTTTAGATGATGCTATTCGCGAAGCTGATATAGCTTTGTATCAAGCCAAAGAGCGCGGCAGAAATCGGGTCTGTTGGTTCGATAACGCCGCCTCACTTTTAATGTGCACTGCGAATTACAATGGCGGAGTTACTTCCAGTAACTGACCACTGACATCCCGGCGATAATACCGACCATCTTTGACGTAATACCGAATGCCATTCACATCAACCACATTCATACCAGGATTAGCGTTGGTCGTTGCAACGGCTGGTGGATTATTAATAATCGTCACATTGCTGGGTGCGGTGACTTGCTCATATTTATTGCCATGCATCAGATACCAAAGATTATCCAATACGAAATAAGTGATCCCAGCGACAACCACGGTTTTATAGCCAGATGGCATTTCGTTATAAAACTGTGGATGTGGGCCATCAAATCCCGGGCCACCATGCGGGCCTTCACCACCGCGGGCGTGAGCGAGAGATAAAGGAAGTAACAAACTGCCGCTCAGTATTAATGCTATCTGATTACGTTTCATATTAACCTCTACGCTTATTTTGCTGCGGCCAGTGTAGCGAGTTCAATTGCAAGCTTGTGTAAGCTTTTGCCGTCAAAAAGCAAAGAGTCTGCAATGGTTAATATGGGATATCTGTAAGACTGAGCAGCAACTGACAGTGCTGACAGGCTGGTTTCAGATTTTAGCTCGGCAAGCATCGTTATACTCATCTGTTTTGAAGACTTGATTAACTGCTGAGGGAAAAACAATGCCAGCGATTGCGAAAGTAGGGGATATGCATGCGTGCCCGCAACGGGGTCACGGTGTTAACTCGATTGTTAGTGGTTCATCTGATGTATTAATCAATGGCATGCCAGCCGCTACTGTGGGTTCCGGGACGGGGTGTGGGGCTTCGGTAGCGGTAGGCAGTGGCACCGTGATTATCAACGGTAAGCCTGCCGCCGTATTAGGTTCTGCTACCACGCATGGCGGCGTGATTGTTTCCGGCTCAGGGAATGTATTGATTGGTTAAGCTGTAAAACAATCAGTGAGTGAAAAACAGCTATGCGGTTAATGTCAGAAAATGACTCATACCCTGCATGACCGTGATATTGGCTTGCTCCATGGCACCCAACGCAGCAAGTGCGCCGTCATAATCGCCATTATGATAACGGGTTACGGCCTTTCTGGCGTTGTCATGTACGGCTTGATGCGGTGTTTCCATGTCACGATAACCCGATGATTTAGAGAAACTAGCTTTGCCTTCGCCAGTGTAATACCACTGGCCGAGTCGGCATTCAGTGTAGTCAGGAAGCTGCTCCGCAGTCAGGCTGGATAAGCCCATCAATACTTTATAAACCTCTAACTTCAGGCTGAGCTCTTCCAGATTGGCTAATTCAGCGTTGGAAAGCAACGAAGCTCCGGTAATGGACTTTTCTAAATGTTGTGACAGTTCCATTAATTGCAGCATGCCATTTGTGGCGGAAAGGCTATCGGTGCTGTAACGACGAGCATTGATGGCACCTTGTTCCATCGTATTTTTGGCCTGTTGTGTATCCAGCTGGATTTCAGTAACCAGCCCGGCAATTTCTGTTGTGGCTTTGCTGGTGCGTTCTGCGAGATTCCGAACTTCGTCTGCCACTACGGCAAACCCGCGGCCTTGTTCGCCTGCGCGGGCAGCCTCAATTGCTGCATTTAACGCTAACAAGTTGGTTTGGTCAGCAATGCCTTTGATTAATTGCACGATGCCATTGATTTGACTTGCGCGCTCATGCAGCGAAGCCACGTTTTCTGAAGCTGCGGTAATTTGTTCAAACATCGTGTGCAGGTTATTCGCCATTTGTTGGAACGCGAGACGATTGGTTTCTGATTCGCGAGATGATGACGTAGCCGCTATTTTTTGTTGATTCAGCAGCATGGTCAGGCCCGAGAAAGAGTCGCCGAGCCCGTGTAGTGATTGGCCAAAATTAGTAAGATTGGCAAACATGCCAAGAAAAAAACGTTCTCTGGATTGTGCACTCGTCAGCTGCTGCTGAATTTGCTGATTTTCTTCGCATACTCTCTTATGTTCGGCTCGTAGCTGGTCTATCTCAATTTTCAATGTCAGATTTTCATCGGATAAAATCCGACATTGTTGTTTTAGTTTTAAGCCAAACATAAGTTACCTCGAAAAAGTCAGTTTTTGAGGAACATCCATGTTCCTGATTGAGCCATGAATTACCGAATATTGGCTCGTTAGTTCACACCACCAGAACCAAAGGCTTCGGCAAAAATGCGTTCACTGGTTACACCATTTCGTTGTAACTCGCTGAGATAATGACGCATGAAAGGTGCAGGTCCGCAAAGGTAATATTCTGCATCAGCCAGTTCCGGCGATAGCAGATGATCAATTGCTAACGGTGAGGCGCCGATCCCGCTATCTTGTTCTGTACGCTGATCGTAGAAAAAGCGGGCCTCAACATTGGTTTTTGCAGCAGCAAGCTGTTCAACATGCGATTTAAAGGCATGTACGGCATTGTTGCGGCAGGTATGAATAAAATGAACTTTGCGTGATGACTTGGTGGCGACCAGATGATTTAAGATCGACACCATTGGTGTAATACCGACGCCGCCGCTGAGTAAAACCACGGGTGTTTGCACTGTTTCATTTAGGAAGAAATCGCCCAATGGCATCGAAATATCCAGAATCGCATTTTCAGCAAACTGATCATGTAACAGGTTGGAAACCTGACCATCCGGTTTTTCTGCATTGGCACGTTCACGTTTGACGGAAATCCGCAGGTAATCATTGCCCGGTGCATCAGAAAGCGAGTATTGGCGTGGTTGGAACAGGTTCCATTCTGCTACAAATAATTTAACGCTGATATATTGCCCTGGCTTGTAAGTTGGCACTTTGCCACCATCGATCGGATACAGATAAAACGACGTAATTTCTTCGCTTTCCTGCACTTTCTGACCAATACGGAATGGGCGCCAGCCTGTCCAGCCGCCTTCCTGCTGAGTCGCTTGCTGATACAGGTCAGATTCCAGATTGATAAATAAATCAGCTAATTCGGTGTAAGCAGCCGCCCATGCGTTGATCAATTCATCTGACGCCGTATCGCCCAAAACTTCTTTAATTGACGCGAGTAAATGACGACCTACGATGGCGTAATGTTCTGCCCGGATACCTAAACTAACGTGTTTGTGGGCGATACGCTCGACAACCGGTAATAACACCGACGGATCATCAATATTTTCTGCATAGGCAGCCACGGCCATCGCCAGCGCTTCTTGCTGCCGACCTGAATTTTGGTGTCCCTGATTGAAGATGTTTTTCAGTTCAGGGTTATGGGTGAACATGCGCTGATAAAAATGTTTCGTCAGCGCCACTCCATTGGTTTTTAATACTGGAACAGTGGCTTTAACTAATGCTTTTTGTTGTTCGTTCATAACGTCTCCATGACCAAAACACGCGGTTACCAAAATTCAGAGGGATACGCAGGTGTACCCCCGGCATGATGAGTGGCTGGTTATGCTTGCGCGGTAGCGTTTGCAAACAGGATGTTGTTTTCCAAATGGATATGTTGCATCAGGTCTTCACGCAATTGTGTCAGGCCGGTATACAGTGCACGCCATGTCACACAAGCGCCTGCTGGTGGCGTAATGTCATTGGTCAGGTGCATCAGTTCGTCTAAGCCTTCACCGTGCTGTTCATGCTCAAAACGCATCATCGCAATCGGGCCTTGCGCTGGGTTGTTAAAACCTTCTTTCAGCATTGGGAACAGGATCTGCTCTTCTTTCTGCATGTGGCTTTCGAGCTCCTGCAGCATATTCGCCAGATGAGCACCCAGACCTAATGGGCAACCTGGTTTATCCGCATGGACATGTTCGACACGACGTGCCAGACGGATCAATTCGGGTAATTGAATGCGGTGCAGGGCATGGAAACGTTCCAGAATAAAATCAATCAACGCAGAAGGTGTCGCAGTACGCCAGTCAGTTTCGTCGCTCGGTAACTGTTGAACTTGTTCCAGTTCAGCGACCACTAACGCGGCATCGAGATTACGTTGAGCAATGGCATCTTGTAACGGTTGTTGGCCGCCGCAGCAAAAATCTAATTTGAATTTATGGAATACACGGGTCGCACCAGGAATTTCACAAGCGATGCTGGCGATAGTTTGTTCGAGTAAGGCCATGGTGGCTCTCCTTGGGTGATAATAGGGTAATTTGATCTCGATCAATCTATTGCAGACATCGTGCCGAAACTTAATGCATTGAAAAATATAGATATTTAATTTTTATGGTATTTTTTACCATGGCCTGATAGGGTTAAATAAACCATTTAGGGTGATAATTACCATGTTTGATGCGTCACTGTTACTTGATCTCACCACTGAGCTTCCTCGCTCGGTGCGGCAGGAACGGCTGGTGTCCGCAATTCGGGTTCATTTTGGTTGTGGCGCGGTGGGTTTACTGAAATTAGATGGTGATTGTCTCTGCCCGGTGGCGGTGGACGGGCTGGCGCATGAAACGTTGGGGCGCCGTTTTGTTGTGGCCCAGCATCCTCGTTTGGCAGCTATATTGTCCAGCCGTTCAACCGTGCGATTTGAGCCGGGTAGCCCGTTGCCCGATCCGTATGATGGCTTACTGGATTCACAACGTGGGCTGCCATTACCCGTCCACGATTGCATGGGGATCAGCCTGTATCTGGAAGGGCAATTGTGGGGCGCATTAACGCTGGATGCGTTTGAAGGTGCCATATTTGACGATCAGGCGGCCGATAAATTAGCACACAGCGCTTTTCTCGCCGAAGCTGTGGTACGCATGAGCCGGTTGGAAGAAGAGATCCGAGCGTTGCGGGCGGGCAGTCGGGTATCCGAAACATTATTGCTGGATGAGCAAAATGCCGGTGATGGCGAGATCATTGGGCAAAGTGCGATTTTGCTAAAGCTGTTGCATGAGCTGGATGTGGTCGCCAATTCTGAATTGCCGGTGTTGTTGTTGGGGGAAACTGGCGTGGGGAAAGAGTTATTTGCCCGCCGCTTACACAGTAAGTCGCCGCGACACAATGCACCGCTGATCCATGTCAATTGTGCAGCATTACCGGAATCACTAGCGGAAAGTGAACTATTTGGCCATGTTAAAGGGGCCTTTTCTGGTGCCATGAGTGATCGCCCTGGCCGGTTTGAAGCCGCTAATGGCGGAACGTTATTTCTCGATGAGGTTGGTGAATTACCGCTGACGGTGCAGGCTAAATTGCTGCGCACGTTACAAAACGGCGAGATCCAACGCCTCGGTGCGGATCAACCGCGAAAAGTCGATGTGCGCATCATTGCGGCCACTAATCGTCAGTTGCACGAGCAGGTGAGAGACGGGCAATTTCGAGCTGATTTGTATCATCGGTTGTCGGTTTATCCAGTGCCGATCCCACCGTTGCGGGAGCGTGGTAACGATGTGTTATTGCTGGCGGGAAATTTTCTGGAGCTAAACCGCGCGCGTCTTGGTTTTCGCAGCCTGCGATTATCACCGGCCGCGGAGCAGGCATTGTGCAGTTATGACTGGCCGGGTAATGTGCGTGAGCTGGAGCATGTGATCAGTCGGGCGGCATTGCGGGCTGTCAGCCGAGGTGCTGTCAGAACAGAAATTGTTACGTTGGAACCGGAACATCTGGCGCTGGATTCCACGGTGACCAGTATGGCTAAAACAGAGCAGACTTTGCTGCCGCAGGCTGCACATGACGCACAGGTGGTATCACTCAAAGTGGCGGTAGATGGTTATCAGCGGCAGGTGATCCGCCAGACGCTGGACGCCTGTCAGGGCAACTGGGCCAATGTGGCGCGTCGATTAGAGCTTGATCCGAGTAATTTGCATAAACTGGCGAAGCGGCTTGGCCTCAAATAACGGATTTGAAATAACAAATTTGAAATAGCAGATGTGAAATAACAGGCAAGCTTTATTGTAAAAGCTTGCCTGAGAAGAGTATTACATCAGCAATGCTTTTGCTTTCGCCAGCACATTCTCATCAGTAAATCCAAACAGCTTAAACAGCTGGTCAGCTGGGGCTGATTCCCCAAAGCTGGTCATGCCAATCACTTCACCATCCAAGCCGGTGTAGCGTTGCCAGTAATCAGCAATGCTGGCTTCAATCGCCAAGCGGGCGCGCACAGCTTTTGGCAACACTTGCTCTTTGTACTCGGCGGCTTGTTTGTCAAAGCGTTCGGTGCAAGGCAGTGATACCACACGGACTTGCTTGCCTTCGGCGGTTAAGGTGTTCGCGGCATTCACCGCCAAACTCACTTCCGAGCCGGTCGCCATGATGATGAGCTCTGGCGTGCCTTCACAATCTTGCAGGATGTACCCACCCTTCTCGATATCACTGACTTGTTGGTTGTTGCGCGGCTGTTGCGTCAGATTTTGGCGTGAGAATATCAGTGCGCTCGGGCCGTTTTGACGTTCAATCGCCGCTTTCCAGCTCACTGCCGATTCCACCTGGTCGCACGGGCGCCACGTTTCCATGTTCGGTGTTAAGCGTAATGATGCTAACTGTTCCACCGGTTGGTGGGTTGGACCATCTTCACCCAAACCAATCGAATCGTGGGTATAGACAAAAATCGAGCGCTGTTTCATCAGTGCCGCCATGCGAACCGCATTACGGGCGTATTCCATAAACATCAGGAAGGTGCCGCCGTAAGGGATAAAACCACCGTGCAGGGTGACGCCATTCATAATCGCCGACATGCCAAACTCACGCACGCCGTAATGCATGTAATTACCCTGTGGGGTTTCAGCGGAAACATCGAGTGCACTGGTGTGACGGGTCAGGTTGGATGGCGCTAAATCCGCTGAACCACCGAGCAGTTCCGGTAAGATTTTCGCGTAAACATTGAGTGCTTTTTGGCTGGCCTGACGGCTGGCGATGTTAGCCGGGTTAGCTTGTAAATCCGCGATATAGGCATTGGCTTTGTCAGCCCAATCGGCGGTTAATGTGCCGCTGCTTCGGCGTAAAAGTTCGGCTGCTTCTTGCGGAAACACTTCTTGATAAGCGGCGAATTGCTTATTCCATTCATTTTGAACTTGCTGGCCCTTAGCTTTGGCATCCCACGCTTGATAGATGTCTTGTGGAATTTCAAACGGCGCATGTGGCCAGTTTAAAAACTCACGCACTTTAGTGATTTCATCTTTACCCAGTGGTGCACCGTGGCAATCGTGGCTGCCGGATTTATTCGGTGAGCCGTAACCGATAATGGTTTTACAGCAAATCAGGGTAGGACGTTGGGTATCTGATTTGGCTTCACGAATGGCGGCATCCAGTGCACGTGGGTCGTGGCCATCAACCGAGTCAATCACCTGCCAGCCGTAAGCACGGAAACGGGCGGGGGTGTCATCACTGAACCAACCCTCAACATGACCATCAATCGAGATGCCGTTGTCATCCCAAAACGCAATCAGCTTGCCTAACTCTAACGTGCCAGCTAAAGAACACACTTCATGGGAAATGCCTTCCATCAGACAGCCATCACCCATAAAGGCGTAGGTGTAGTGGTCAACAATGGCGTGATTGGGTTTATTAAACTGTGCGGCTAAGGTTTTCTCCGCCAGCGCCATCCCGACTGCATTGGCAATGCCCTGGCCCAGTGGGCCGGTGGTGGTTTCCACACCTGGTGCGTAACCGTATTCCGGATGCCCCGGCGTTTTCGAGTGCAGTTGGCGGAACTGTTTTAATTCAGACAGCGGCAGGTCATAACCAGTGAGATGCAGCAGGGAGTACAGCAACATCGAGCCATGGCCATTCGATAACACAAAGCGGTCGCGGTTTATCCAGGTTGGGTCGGTCGGGTTGTGTTTTAAATGGTGACGCCACAAGGTTTCGGCAATATCGGCCATACCCATCGGGGCTCCCGGGTGGCCGGAGTTGGCCTGTTGCACGGCATCAACACTGAGCATACGCACGGCGTTAGCAAGGGTTTTCGGGTCTAAACTCATGAGCGGGGCTCCATCAATAATTTATTCACAATAGGCACGGGTCTGGCGGACTAACCGAAAGAGGGTAATGGGAACAAGGTCAACGACCCTCCGCGCCAAGGATGGCGCGGCGGAGTCCCCATGGATGGGTTTACGACGTGTCGGTGGCGTTATTCCCATTGGCCGACAGCCCAGACAAACACAAAGCTCAAGCCAAGCGTGTGGCCAGCAACTGCTCTAATTTCACTTGGTCAATCGCAAAATTACGAATACCTTCCGCTAACTTCTCAGTCGCCATGGCATCGTCATTGTGCTGCCAGCGGAACTCGGCTTCGGTCAAAGGGGTTGGTTTATTGGCACTGACACCGTTATCTACTAAGCAACGAACCAATTCACCAGATTGTGCATCAAGTTCCTGCAACAGATTTGGGCTGATGGTTAAGCGGTCACAACCGGCCAAGGCTAATACTTCATCGATATTACGGAAGCTGGCACCCATCACTACGGTCGGGTAACCATGCTGTTTGTAATATTGGTAAATTGCTTTTACTGACTTCACGCCTGGGTCAGTTTCAGATGTATAAGTTTCACCTGTTTTGGCTTTATACCAATCCATAATTCGACCGACAAACGGGGAAATCAGATACGCACCGGCTTCAGCACAGGCACGGGCTTGCGCGAAACTAAACAACAAAGTCAGGTTACAGTTAATACCTTCCTTCTCTAGCTGTTCAGCAGCACGAATGCCTTCCCATGTCGAGGCGATTTTAATCAGCACGCGAGAACGCGGAATACCTTGATACTCATACAAGCCAATCAGCTTGCGGGCTTTTTCGATGGTGGCGGTGGTATCAAACGACAGGCGCGCATCGACTTCAGTCGAAATGCGGCCCGGTACGTGTTTCAACACCTCACAGCCAATCGCCACAATCAGGCGGTCGGCAGCCTCTTCGACTTGCACGGCGGCGTCGGCAGAGAGATGTTTTGCTTGTGCAATCACGTTATCCAGTAGCGGGGCATATTCTGGGCTGGCAACAGCTTTAAATATCAGCGATGGATTGGTGGTCGCATCTTCCGGTGAATACAATTTAATCGCGGGTAATTCGCCTGTGTCGGCGACTACGGTGGTCATGGTGCGTAACTGCTGTAATAAACTGCTCACGATAGCTCCTCGTCTTTTCGACTGAATAGCAAATGATTAATGAGTTAAGGTTTCGACTGCATCAGCCCAGCGCAGGTAGTGTTGATATATTGCTTCATACGCTGCCAGCTGTTCCGGTTGGGGGTGATAAATTTGTTCTATGGAACTGGCCATCTGAGCTTGTGCGGCATGCACAGATGGATAAATATCCGCAGCAACGGCCGCAAAAATAGCGGCACCTAAAGCACAACATTGGTCTGATGCCACGACCGAAATTGGACGGTTCATTACATCTGCGCATACCTGCATGACTTCCGGCGACTTGCGGGCAATACCGCCTAATGCCATGACGGCATCGACAGGAACTTTTTGTTCAATCAGACATTCCATGATCCGGCGGGCACCACACGCGGTTGCGACAATTAATGCGCCGAAGAGATCCGGGGCAGAAGAGCCCAAATTCAGACCTGCGATAACGCCTTTTAAGCGTTGGTTGGCATACGGCGTTCTCCGGCCGTTAAACCAATCCAAAACGATAGGCAGATGCTGTAAATCTGTGTTTTTTACCCACGTTTGTGTCAGGTCAGCCAATAGTCGCTGTTCATGCTGTTTCACTGCCGTTTTTAATTCAGGAAACTGCATGATGAGCTGTTCTAACGGCCAACTGAGTAACCGCTGATACCAAGCATAAATATCGCCAAACGCAGATTGCCCGGCTTCCAGACCAATCATTCCCGGCACCACGCTGCCATCAACTTGGCCGCAAATGCCAGCAATAGCGCGCTGGTTAATGGTGGCATAATCCGTTACTAAGATGTCGCAGGTTGAGGTGCCGATGACTTTAATTAAGGTATTCGGCGAGGCGCTTGCACCGACCGCACCCATGTGGCAATCGATGGCACCGCCTGAAATTGCCACATTGCGGGGTAGCCCCAGACGTTGCGCCCATTCTTCGGAAATAAAGCCTACCGGTATGTCAGCGGTTTGGGTTTCTGTAAACAAAGGCGAAGCTAAGTTTTCAGTCAGAGCGGGGTCTAAATGATTCAAAAATTTGGCGGAAGGCAGACCTTGCCATTCCGAATGCCATAAGCATTTGTGACCCGCGGTACATCGCCCGCGCTTGATTTGCGTTGGGGCGGTGGTGCCGCTGAGTAACGCCGGGATCCAATCAGCCAGTTCCACCCAATTGACCGCAGCTTGTTTGACTGACAGGTCAATGCGGGTGATATGCAGTATTTTGGCCCAGAACCATTCGGCGGAATAAATGCCACCACTGTAACGGGTGTAGTCAGGAAATTGTCCGCTATGGCACAGTGTCGTAATTTCTTCAGCTTCGGCGATCGCGGAGTGATCTTTCCACAGCACAAACATGGCATTGGGGTTGTCGGCAAAATCATCGCGTAACGCTAAAACCTGACCCTGTGCATCCACTGGCGCTGGAGTAGAACCCGTGGCATCAACACCAATCCCTCGAATGGCATTACGTTGTTCCGGTAATAAAGCTGCGATGACTTTCAGCAACGCTTGTTCCATCGACTCGATGTAATCACGAGGGTGATGACGAAATTGATTTTGCTGTGGCTCGCAATACTTGCCAGTAGCCCAACGAGAGTAAGGAACCACGTCTGTTGCTAACTCTGCACCATCACTGCAGCGAACCGCTAATGCGCGTACCGAGTCACTGCCAAAATCCAGCCCTATCACAATTGCTTCAGACATGTGTGGCTCCCCGCGTTATTAAGAGGCCACAGCCAGCGATGCGTGATTTTGCATTCGGGTTAATGCTTCTTGTTTGCTTGGCATCGACTGCGCGGCGCCAACGCGTTCCACCGATACCGAGGCATAAGCGGAAGCAAATAGGGCTGCATCTTCAATTTTTTCACCTTGCGACAAATAGGCGGCAAGAGAACCATTGAAGGCATCACCGGCACCGGTGGTATCGACCGGATGGGCAGGGTAAGCCGGAATATGGGTTTGTCCGTCAGGTGTCGACAGTAACGCACCTTGTAAACCTAAGGTGATCAGAACATTTTTAATGCCTTTATTGTGTAACACGCTGGCTGCCACGGTGGCAGAAACCAGATCATGGACATCAATACCGGTTAGTAATTCCGCTTCGGGGGCGTTAGGTGTTAACAGATCGGCAAGTGCTAAAATTTCATCTGGCAGCACCTGAAATGGCGCTGGGTTCAAAATGACATATATCTGATTATCATGTGCATGCTGCAATAAGCGAATAATGGCATCGGCATTGTTTTCCATCTGCAATAACAGCAGATCGGAGGTTTTTATGACGGGTAAACAAGAATCAACTTCTTGTGCGGTAACGGTCAGATTTGCACCCGGATCAACCCCGATCATGTTTTCGCCGTTTTCTTCCGAAACATAAATCAGTGCATTACCGGTTGGTTTTTCCTGACTTTGAAACAACGTACAAACATTGATCTCAGAATTGTTCAGATGTTGCTGCGCAAACTCGGCAAAAGAATCAGAACCCACTTTGCCAATGTAATGTACGCGCGCGCCGGCGCGAGCTGCAGCCAGTGCCTGATTAGCACCTTTCCCGCCAGCACCCATCAGACTGCTGGTTGCGATCATCGATTCCCCCGGACGAGGGAATCGGCTGAGCCGGGCGACGACATCGACGTTGAAGGCTCCGAATACACACACTTTACCCGACATAACAGACTCCTAAGATTCGAAATGGCGTTTAGCAGCGAGACACGCACCCTGACAGCCGGTATCGCCAGTTTGTAAACTGAAGGCGATCGTTAACCCCTCGGCTGGTTGCGGTGAGCGCAGATGACGCTTAATTTCCTGTACCAGTTTTTCTTTCGGGAACCCCGGCATGCCAATTACACCGCCACCTAAAGTCAGATATTCCGGATCAAGAATGTTCATTTCTGAAGCGATTATCATGCCCAAACGGGTGATAAATTCCTGAATATCTGAATGCGTGCCGTAATGCGTAAATACATCACCCAAGGTGTGGTTAGGGGCCATATTTTCTTTTGCCCATCTGGCTAACCAACTACCGGAAGTCAGTGTTTCTGCACAACCGACTTTCCCACAAGGACAGCATAACTCGTTGTTCAGCCAAGGAATGTGACCAATTTCGCCGGAAGAGCCATGTGCGCCATGATAAAAGTCACCGTTTATCCATAAACTGTTACCCATACCGGTGCCCAGATACAAACCAATTGCTACGACCGGAATTTGCTCCAGCTGCGAAAGATCCCATAAATGCAGATGGTTCACGTCTTTATCCATGACGACCGGGCAGTCGATAAGCAATGCTAACTCGTTACCCACCTCACGGTTATCGAGTGCCTGAATAAACGGCAGTGAAAATACTTTTTTCCGATCACGGCTTAATGTACCCGGCAAACCCAGCATGACTCCGGCAGGGCGGTGGTCTAACTGCGCAAAATGAGCATTAATCAACTGCGCTAACGTTGCCAGTGGGTTCTCTGTTGCTGACCAAGATGAGGTTGGGATGTTTTCACGAAGAATAAATTCATCCTGCTCATTCATGGTTAATAAACGAGTGTTAGTGCCGCCAATATCAATACCTACGTAATAAGCCATACGGTGTTCCCCCTAAGCGGCTTGTTCTGCTTGTCGGATATTCGCAGTCATTTTTTCCCAAGCGATAGCAAGGTCATTATCCAGATTAAATAGGCCAGATGTGCCAACAATTAACACTTCCGCACCAGCACCTAACAGATCATGAAAGGTTTTAGTATTACAGGAACCATCAATTTCAATTAAATAGTTATACCCATTGGCTTTTTTCAATGCCGCCAGTTCCTGAATTTTATTCAGCATTTCAGGAATAAATGGCTGGCCAGCATAACCAGGGTCTACCGTCATGATGGTGATCTTATCCAGCAGATGAATATAGTGTTTAATATATTCAATCGGTGTGGCCGGGTTTAAAACAACACCAACTTTTTTATTGTGTTTACGGATCTGATTAATAATGCGGAATGCATCGCGATTAATTGTTTCAGCATGTGGGCAAATATAGTCAGCCCCCGCATTGGCGACAGCATCAATAAAATCGCTAGGTTCTTCCACCATCAAATGCACATCAATTTTTAATGATGTATATGGGCGGATCTGTTCAATAAAAAACGGAGACAAAGTAATGTTTTTTACGTAGTGACCATCCATGATGTCGATATGAAGAAAATCAGCACGTGTATTTAAAACATCTAATTGATCTTTGATTTCAATTAAATTCATGCACATCAGCGAAGGGGAGATCATATAAGTCATAGTCATAATTCCAGTGTTAATTCGATGAGTTATTTGTGGCTAACAATTTGGGTATTTTTAGTGCTTGATAATGGTTTACTGTTTTTAGCTGCTCGTTTAATTGACCAGCGTTGTTTAAAGAATTTGGCCGACAGCGTGATAATTAACACGGCTCCCCACATCGCCAGACTGAAGTGTGGGCTCACTCCCAACAGGTTGAGGCCGGTTGCGATAATTTGCAGTACGAACAGTGCGCAAATCACGCCAAAAACACGGCCAAAACCACCGTTTGGATCGGTGCCGCCTAGAATAATGGCGAGTACAGTCAGCAAAAGGTAAGAGTCGCCGTAACCCATACGAGCGGAGTTAAAACGTGCCATCATAATCAAGCCGGCAAATACACAAAGCACGCTGGAAATGGTGTAGATGGCTAACAGCAGGTGGTGTGTATTGATACCGCTGAAATAGGTTGCATTGATATTACTGCCACTCATGTAAATGCATTTACCGAGCTTGGTTTTTTCCAGTAATAGACCCACACAACCGGCAACACACAGAAAGATGATCAATGGTAACGGAATACCGAGTAATGTCGCTGACCCTAACTCTTTTACTAATACGGGCATTCCGCTAAGTGCTGCACCTTTAGTCAATGAAATACCGATGCCGTTAACGACAGTCATCGTAGCTAATGTCACCAGAATCGGGTGTGCGCCGATATAGGCAACTAAGGCGCCGGTAATAACACCAATTACCACGGCTAGAATAACGGCAGCAACCAACGCTACAATTAATGCCAGAAATTGAACCACCATGCCGCTGTCGGCAGGAATGTAGCTGATAAAGATCCAGGCCATCAGCAAGCTGGTTAGGTTAGCAGTACCGATGATGCACAGATTAAAACCACCACTTAACATCGGAATAAACATCGCCAGTGTGAACAAACCCAACTCAGGCAATTGCGATGCAATACTGCTGAATGTTTGTAATGTAAAGAAGCGGCCAGGCATTAACAGGCTGAATATCACGCAAACCGCAATCAGTAAGCTCAGCAGGCCAATCATATTTTCATCAAGTTTGAGCCATTTTAATTTCATGACATAAGCCTCTGATTATGCAAAACCAACGTTGGTTTCTTTGCGTTTTTTGTAATGCGTGATGGAGATAGCAATCACGATGACAACCCCGATAACAATGTTCATGAAGTAACTAGAGACACCGATCAGGTTTAAGCCGTTTTTGAGAATACCAATCAGGAACACACCCATTAAGGTGCCAATCACCGTGCCTTTACCGCCGGTTAAGCTTGCGCCGCCTAATACGGTGGCTGCTAACACATCGAGTTCGCCGCCAACCAGCGCGTTTGGTACTACTTCACCCATGCGATAAACCTGTACCAGCCCGCCAATGGCAGCGGCAGCACCCAGATAGCCATAAGCGAACAGATGGATCAGGCCAACACGAATACCTACTCGACGCGCCGATTCCTGACTACCGCCTACGGCAAAGAGTTGGCGACCGAGATTGGTTTTATTCAGAATGATCCAAGTAATAACGGTCAGTGCGAGCATGAGCAGGAAAGGCAAACCGACTTGATAAGAATCAGCGCCGATAGTGAAGGGGAATATTTCGTGTTGCGTAGTCCACCATTCAGGCAGGTCGTAAATACTGCGCCCATTAGTCAGCCACATCAAAATACCGAACAACAACGATTGCACACTGATGGTAATAATGATGGAGACCAAATTCAGGTAGTAAATTAATACCGCGTTAAACAGACCAAAAAATATACCTAACGAGACAGCCAGAAGAATACTTTGGAAGGCGCCATCGATATAGCCACCCAGCAATAAGGAAGCAACGGCGTATTGCACCACAGAGGCTACAGCAGCAAATGAAATATCAATGCCACCGGTTACCAATACAACAAACAGACCCAGTGCAAATATTCCTGATACTGCGTATCCTTCGGTTAAGTCAAGAATATTACGTAGAGTCATGAATTGGTCAGTAGTGATGGAGAAAAATATCACCATAATCATGATTACAATGCCAAGATAAAACTCCATTGGCATTCTTTTTTTAAATAAGTTAACCATTTACCACGCCCTCCAAGAATGACTCAGATATCTTTTTAGGTTCATATTCATTCATGATATGACCATGTTCGATA
Source organism: uncultured Tolumonas sp. (assembly GCF_963678185.1). NCBI lineage: Bacteria > Pseudomonadati > Pseudomonadota > Gammaproteobacteria > Aeromonadales > Aeromonadaceae > Tolumonas > uncultured Tolumonas sp. Next base: position 877,415 of record NZ_OY782757.1, on the reverse strand, counting down.
TGAAGGATGCGATCACAGTTGTAATAAACTTCAGGAATTTCATCTGATATTAATAAGATAGAAATGCCTTGTTCAGACAACTTATGAATCAGTTGATAAATCCCATTTTTTGCTGCGATATCAACGCCAACAGTTGGTGCATCTAAAATAAGAACCTTCGGTTGCGTTAAAATCCATTTAGCCAGGACAATCTTTTGTTGATTTCCGCCCGATAAAGTGGAAATTGGATTTTCTGTATTAGATACTTTAATATCCAAATCTTGAATCCACTGACTAACTATTTTCATTTTTTTATAGTCATCAATGAAATGCATTCTGTTTTTTAACTGATCTAATATGGATAAAACTGCATTGTCAGAAACAGATTGTTGTAATACTAATCCTAATGTTAATCGATCTTCAGAGACATAACCGATACCCGATTTAATGGCATCACTATGGTTTTTAAAATTAACCGGTTTACTGTCTACGTAGATTTTACCGGTATCAGGTTTAGTTATACCGAACAAACTTAAGGCTAATTCGGTGCGACCAGAGCCAAGCAAACCACATAATCCTAATACTTCACCTTGATAAAGTTTGAAACTGATATCGCCATATTGATCTTTGCGAGACAAATTATCTACTTCGAGAATAACGCGGTCATCGAATTTTCTTTCTGGTTTTAATGCATAATCAATAGCAACACCGGTCATTAATTCAGCAAGCTTTTTAGGTGTTATTTCATTGGCTGGGAATGAACCGATTTTAGAGCCATCACGAATAACAGTTACTGTGTCAGAAATTTCTAATACTTCATCAAGGCGATGGCTAACGAATACCACGCTGATATTTTTACTTTTCAGATAATGAACGGTGCGTAATAACTGATTCACTTCAGTTCGAGTTAGTGACGCAGTTGGTTCATCCATGATGACTAATTTGGCATCAGCAACTAATGCCCGGCAGATAGCGACTTGCTGTCTTTGTGCGATGGGTAATGCTTCAACTTTTTCATTTAAATCAATGTTGAATTTTAGCTCATCCAGAATGGTTTTTGCTTTATTGTATAAAGCTTTTTTATGATGCCAATTCAATAAGCCCTGTAAGTTAAGCTCAAAGGCTATGTTCTCAGCAACAGATAAATTAGGGAAAAGAGATAGATCTTGATAAATAACCTGAATACCTAAGTTTCTGGCAATATTGGGGTTTAATTTCTGAACCAACTCGCCATTTACTTGTATTTCTGCACCATCATCAGGTTGATATACGCCACTGATTACTTTTATTAGCGTGCTTTTGCCACAGCCATTAGTACCTGCCAAACAATGAACTTCACCTGGCAATATATCTAAGGAAATATTATTTAATGCTTTATGACCGCCAAAGCTTTTAGACAGCTTATTTAAGGAAATAAGCGACCTAACCTGGCTAATTTCAGGTAATGTTTCCATTATTCTTAACCTCGGAGATGTAACTGGATGAGCCGAAACTCATCCAGTGATAATGATGATCAGAGACCCATTTTGACTAATTTCTTAATGTTCTCTTTATCTTCACTTTCAACCTGATTACCTAAAATGGTTTTGGAGCTTGCATCAACTTTAACCTGACCCATACCATCGATAGTCATGCCGTCTTTAATTTCTTGGCCTTGCATCATCATTTTTGCAACACGAACAAAGACTTCACCGGCAGTCATTGGGTTCCAGATATAGCCGCCATCGATAGCGCCTTTCATAACCAAAGATTCGCCTTGTCCTGGGCTGAATGGGCCAACTACACAGATATCATTGGTTTTATTACGTTGCATCACAGCGCGACCCGCACCGATAGGGCCTTGTGAACCAAAAGCAATGATACCTTTCAGATCTTTGTTTTTAGACATCAGATCTTTGGTGGTGCGCATGGTGTCATCCAGTGATTCCGCAACCCCAAATTTATCGGCGGCCAGCGTCATTTTTGGATAATTGGCTTTTTGATATTCAATAGCAGAATCAGCCCATAGATTATGTAAAGGCACTGTTAGACTGCCAACATATGCGACATATTTGCCTTCGCCTTTCATACATTCCGCGAGTTTTTTCATATGATTGATACCGTGTTGTTTGGCATCAACTAATTCAAAATCCCAATCCGCAAATTTTTGATTTGGTGATTCATGCACGATAACTTTAATACCGGCTTTTTGTGCTTTTTCTAGAACAGGTTCCAGTACTTTTGCATCATTTGGTACTACGCCAATAACATCTACTTTTTGTGCAATCAAATCTTCAATTGCGCGTACTTGTAATGCTGGGTCAGCGGCTGTTGGGCCAATTTGCCAAGCTTCAACACCTTGTTTGGCTGCTTCTTTTTTAATACCTGCTTCCATAGCATTAAACCATGGAATACCACCTATTTTTACAACCACACCCATTTTAAAACTGTCAGCGGCATAAGTGGCTGAAGATGCTAAAATAGTAGCAATCACACAAGCAAGACCTGCTTTTTTCATATTCGTATTCTCCATGTAAATATCTTCTGAATATTAAAATTAAATATTCAGGGTGTGTTGAGCCGGTGTTAAAAAAACACAACATCTGCGTACTACTTGGATACTAATACATCAGCCGTTTTCTGATTTTAAACGACTATCTTTAGTTCAGTTATTTTTTGCTGGTTTCAATGATTTTTACATTATTCCAGCCTATTTCAGTTCTATATTCATCAGATGGTAATTGATCAGTAATTAATACATCTATTTTGCTGTAGTCACAAACTTTACAAAATGAACGACGTTCTACTTTACTGGAGTCGCATAACAAGATTGATTTATCAGCAACACTAATCATCATCTGTTTTAATCGAGCCTGATTTTCATTGCTTTCCCGTATTCCGGTGGTTAACCCAATGCCATGACAGGAAAAAAATAATTTATTGATATTAAATTCTTTAACAATGCTTTCAGTCAGTGGGCCACTAAAAGACTCATACTTTTCTGAATATTCCCCACCCAAGCCAATAACACGGATATTTGATTTGCATGCCAGTGCGTGAATTGTATTTAATGATGTCGTTAATGCCGTAATTTCAATATCAGGGATCTGCCTGGCCAAAAACCAACTGCTGGTGCTGCTATCAAGAAGAATAATGTCGCCGGGTTCAATATAGGCTAATGCTTTTTTAGCCATTTTAATTTTGGTGTCTGTGTTCTGGTTTGATCTGATCCGGAATGCTTCACCACTTTCTTCATAGTCTAAATCAACAGGGGTAGAAATATGTTTTAACTGATTGCCAACAGGCACTGCACCGCCATGGGTTCGATGCAGATAACCTTTTTTCTCTAAAAAGGCCAAATCCCGTCGAATGGTCTCTTTTGAGATATTCAGCATTGTTGATAGATCATTCACTAATAGTGAGCCGTTCTCTTTCAGCAGCTCATTTATTTTGTGATGTCTTTCAGCCTGCAACATATTGCTTCCTCTTTCTAAGTTGTAATCAGTTTAGGTCAATCATGCGAATGGTTCTGAGCGAATAATTCAGAAACAGTAACTCGTAAATTACGACTGAAATAAATGTGACTAATATCACATTTAAGCGGTTTTACTTATCCAAACGTGACCGTTTGCTAATGATCTACATAAAAAATGAACTGTTAAGCATGAATTTAAACCAAAACGGGCATAAACGGAAATGACCGAATGTGCCCGTTTTGGATTTTGCCTTGTGTTGATTGGCTAAAACAAAATTGATTGTGTAATGGATTTGGGAAAAGAGAGAAAAGGCAGGAAAAAAAGTTCAAAACATAACTTGCATTTGAAATGAACATTAAACTAAGATGCAAACACTGCATATGAGATGCACATTATGTTGAGGACGAAATCATGACTTTGCACGTTAAGAACAATATCTACTGGGTTGGCAAACAAGACTGGGAACTGCGCGAATTTCATGGCAGTGAATATTCCACCCATAAAGGCTCTAGCTATAACAGTTACCTGATCAAAGAAGAGAAGGTAGCGTTGATTGATACGGTGTGGAGCCCATATGCCGATGAGTTCGTGACAAATCTGGCGAATGAAATTCCGTTAGAGAAAATCGACTTCATCATTGCCAACCATGCAGAAATTGATCATAGCGGCGCACTGCCAGCGTTACTGGCGAAAATTCCAAATACGCCGATTTACTGCACCGCCAATGGCGTGAAATCGCTGAAAGGGCATTTCCACCAAGACTGGAATTTCCAGGTCGTCAAAACAGGTGATTCTCTTGATTTGGGGAATGGTAAAAAGCTGGTGTTTGTCGAAGCGCCGATGCTGCACTGGCCGGACAGCATGATGACCTATATGACCGACGATGCGGTGTTATTCAGTAATGACGCGTTTGGTCAGCACTATGCCAGCGATCAGCTCTATAACGATCTGGTTGATCAAAATGAACTGCATAATGAATGTATTAAATATTATGCCAACATCCTGACGCCGTTCAGCAAACTGGTGACGCAGAAAATTCATGAAGTGTTGTCATTCAATCTGCCACTGGACATGATCTGTACCTCTCACGGCATTATCTGGCGTGATAATCCGGCGCAGATCGTCGAGCAATATCTGAAATGGGCCGGTTCCTATCAGGAAAATCAGATCACGCTGATTTACGACACCATGTGGGAAAGCACCCGCAAGATGTCGGAAGCGATTGCCTCTGGCATTCGTAAAGCCGACCCAACCGTGACAATCAAACAATTCAATCTGGCGAATTCGGATAAGAACGATGTATTGACGCAGGTATTTAAATCGAAAGCGATTTTGATCGGCTCACCAACCATCAATAACGTAATGTTGCCGCAGGTCGCTGCGTTGCTGGAGGAGATCCAGGGTTTACGTTTCACCGGAAAAACTGCCGCGGCATTTGGTAGCCATGGCTGGAACGGTGGTGCGGTAAATCGTATTACTCAGCGTTTGAAAGAGTGCGGTTTTAACACGTTAGAAGGCACCAAAGTGGAATGGCGCCCGACACAAGAAGCGCTACAAGAATGCGAAGCTTACGGCAAAAATCTGGTGGCACAATTGGGCGGTGTTTCTGCATCCGAAACGAAACAAACTGCCATCGAAACTGAATTGCCGTGCATGGTTTGTCGCACCTGCTCATGGGTTTATGACCCAGCAGAAGGGGAAGCGAATCAGGGCATTGAAGCGGGAACAGCGTGGGAAGATGTGCCAGAAAGTTTCCTGTGTCCGGTTTGTTTTATGGGTAAAGATGATTTCGACCCAAAAACTGAAACTGTCGCCAAAGCCGCGTAAAAGGAGACCATCATGGCAGCACATCATCCGGTCGTGATCGTCGGCAGTGGTTATGCCGGTCTGCAACTGGCGCGACAATTCCGCCGTCATGCGCCCGCCACACCACTGGTTATTGTCTGCGCCGATGATGGCGCGGACTACCCAAAACCGCAATTGAGCCACGCGATCAGTAAACGTCAGTCAGCAACCGATCTGATCCGAAAATCGGCGAAAGAAGTTGCGCTGGAATTAAAGGCATTATTGCTGACTGGGCAACAAGTTAAAGCGATTGACCCTGAACGACAAGTGATTCAACTGGCGGCGCGGGAATTACCTTATCGCGATCTGGTGCTGGCCGTGGGGGCTGAGGCGTGGGTACCGCCTATCAAGGGGGATGCCGTTGATACAATCATCACGCTGAACAGTTTGCAGCATTATCAGCAATATCGGGAGCAATTGGCGAACAGCCAACGGGTATTGATCGTCGGCAGTGGACTGATTGGCAGTGAACTGGCGAATGATTTCCTGCTGGCTGGAAAACAAGTCACCTTGTGCGACCCGACTGATCGCTTGTTGTGTTCGCTAACGCCTGATTTTGTCAGCGAGCGATTGCATTCTGTACTGGCACAGGCCGGCTGTGAGTTTGCTTTCAACACAACCTTAGCCGCATTAAATCAGCAAAGTGAAGGCCTGCAGGCAACCTTCAGTGATGGCTCATCGATTGTAGTTGATAGCGTGGTGTGTGCTGCTGGGTTGCGTCCGCGAATTACCTTGGCGAAAGCCGCCGGGCTGAATACCAATCGTGGCGTTGTGGTTGATAAACAGCTGGCAACCAGTGCGCCACATATTTATGCGCTCGGCGATTGTGCAGAAATTGACGGGCAGTTATTACCTTATTTACAACCGATCACCGTGAGCGCACAAGCGTTGGCGAAAACATTGGCGGGTGAACAGACGCGGGTGCAATGGCCGGTGATGCCGGTCAATGTCAAAACCAGCAGTTATCCGGTTCAGCTGGCGGGTGAAGTTCGCAGTGATGATTTGATCTGGCAGTTAGACGAAGACCAAAATGGCCTGACCGGACAAGCATTCCGACAAGATGTATTGGTTGGTTTTGTCACCAGCGGGCAACATATCACGCGTAGTATGGCGTTGATAAAGCAGTTGGCTGAAAATTAGCCTAAGCTATGAAGTATGTTCTCGATTCAGTTACATTTGAGTTCTGATGCTTTTTATTTCCGTTAGGATAAGGGGCGTATATGACCGACTGGGTAAACGGAAGGGTACATGAGGTCATTCGATGGAATGACCGGCTCTGTTCGATCAAGGTAAAAGCCGATTTAGCCCCGTATGTAGCGGGGCAGTTTGGCAAATTGTCATTGATCATCGATGGCGAACGGGTAGGCCGCGCCTATTCGTTTGTAAACCCACCGAAAGCCGAATGCCATGAGTTTTATCTGATCAAGATTCCAGAAGGCCGGCTATCACCTCATCTTTTTAATTTGCAGCCGGGCGATGAATTACAAATTTCGCATGAAGCCAGCGGGTTTATGACGTTAGCTGAAGTGCCGGAAGGGCGTGATCTCTGGATGATGGCAACGGGTACAGCCATTGGTCCCTTCTTGGCTATTCTTTCTGAACAACAGGTATTTCAGCGTTTTCAAAATATCGTGTTGGTACATGGTGTGCGCGAGCGGGAAGACCTGACCTATCAATCGTTGATCCAATCGTTTAAGGCGCAATGGTTACAACGTTTTCGTTATATTCCAATTGTGAGCCGCGAAGAGTGCCCGGATATTCTGCAAGGGCGCATTCCAGCGTTACTGGACAATGGTTTGTTAGAAGCGTCGGCAGGTTTGGTGATTTCGCCAACGTGTACGCAAACCATGTTATGCGGTAATCCGGCGATGGTGAAAGATACCTTTCATGCCTTAGAGCAAAAAGGGTTGAAAAAGAATCTCCGGCGGGAACCGGGGCACATCACCATGGAAAACTACTGGTAAATCATCAAGCCAGTTTTTGTGTGGGAACGGGAATGGCATCAACGTCGATCTGCAATATCGCAATGATCTGATCGGCGTTGTTCACCAGATCGGACAAGGTAAAATCATCCATGGCCGTCAGAAAAGCTTCCATTCCCACTTTTAAGGCATGCGTCAGCCGACAAACCGGCACCAATTTACAGCCTGGCGAGCCACAGTCCACACCATTCAGATTATTTTCTAAATCCCGGATCACCTGCCCGATACGAATATCACGCGGCAATCGCGCCAGCGTAATACCGCCGTTTTTTCCACGAGTCGAACTGAGATAACCCAGACTCACTAACTGCACCACAACCTTCACCATATGGTTACGCGAGATATCGTAGTAGTTGCTGATCTCAACCACGCTACTCCGCGCACCGGGCGGCAGGCAGGCCATAAACATCAGGGTTCGCAGACCATAATCGGTATAAGTGGTTAGTTTCATCTCATTTGCTCATCAGCGTTAACATTCAGAATATATCACAACTGGTGGCGCTGCGGCGTGCTTAGCACAGAAAATAGATATTTCTAATGCATATTTGATATGCGAAACGCATCAAGTCGCTGTTAAAGCAATGTGATCCCAGCCAGCACTAAGTAGCGCGAGACTTTCGCGATAGTCACTAACAGCAAAAATGGCAGGAATGGTTCGCGTAATACGCCCGCAATGACCGTCAGCGGATCGCCAATAATGGGCACCCAGCTTAATAACAGCGACCACTTACCATATTTAAGATACCAGCGGCTGGCTTTGTCCAGCTGTTCTGGTTTAACCGGAAACCAACGTCGTTGCTGAAAATGCTGCAGATATTTACCTAAATACCAGTTCAGTAATGAGCCGAGCACATTCCCGATGCTAGCAACCGCCAGTAATAACCAGACCGGGTAGTTATTGCTCAATAACAAACCCACTAAAACCGCTTCTGACTGTAACGGCAAAATAGAAGCAGACAGCAGGGCAACCAGAAATAACCCGCCATAAACCGACACTTCAATCATTCAGCAATCAGCCATTGATTCATCGCATGGGGGACAACGTAACCATTTAGCCAGAACAGCAGAAATTCTTCTTGGATCATTAGTCTGATTGTCATTAGCGCTTTCCGGTTTTAGTAGGTAAATATCAGTTCTTACTGACTAATAAGCGGGTGGCGTACTTGGGGCATCCTCTGGCCAAAGGTCAGTAAAAACGACCTGCTCCATGGGTAAGCGTTTACCCCAGCCAAGACTATCCAAGAGTGGTTTTTCCGGAAATTGAGCCACGGAACCAATACAGAGAATCGCAATGGGTGTTGCACCTTCCGGCATTTTTAATAGTTTTGCCAATTTCTCGGGTTCAAAAAAAGAGACCCAACCTAAGCCTGCACCCTCGGCGCGTGCCGCTAACCACATGTTCTGGATTGCACAAGCCGCAGAAGCCAGATCCATCTCGGGCATAGTTCGGCGGCCAAAAATATGCGCTTCACGACCTTGCATTAACGCGATCACCACGACTTCCTGACAACTGGCAAGGCCTTCAATTTTTAGTTTCAAAAACTCTTGCTGACGGCTGGGTAGTTGACTGGCGGTTGATTGGCGTTCCGTTTCTACTAAATCTGCAACTTGTTGCCGAATCTCCGGGCTCTTGATATGGATCATGCGCCATGGCTGCATATAACCCACAGACGGGGCAAAATGTGCAGCATGGAACAGGCGATCCATTAAACCTTCGGGTAGTTTTTCTTGTGTGAATTCACGGATATCCCGACGTTCATAGATGGCCTGATAAACACCATCAATCTTTTCCTGACTAAAACGATGATCCATAAATTACTCGTGTGCTAAAAAATTAGATTGAACGTAATGGAAATACATTGGCCGAACACTTAGCTATCAGAAAGATCTTTGGACGTAGTGTTAATCGCAAGGTTGTTTTTCACTTTATCGAGTAGTGATATGAGGGTTGTGCATTCTTCATCACTTAGCGTTGATACCGCATCTTGGCAGACAGCGACATTCTCTTTTTGTAATATTTCATGAACCGTTTTGCCATCAGCAGAGAGGTTTAATAACACTTTCCGTCGATCTTTTGAGTCGGTGTTTTCCTCGATTAAACCTTTGTCTTTCAAGACGCGAATCAAACGTGTTAGTTGTGCTTTGTCACGTCCAGAATGCTCGGCTAAATCGCTCAGCGTTGCGCCAGGATTGCGGGCAAAAAATCCGAGCACTTTATGTTCCATATGAGAAAGATCAAGCGTGGTATTACGCAATACCTGATACATCTTTGCGCGATAAAGATGCATTAATGAATGTATGGATTCGAAAACGTCCTGATCTATTTTGCGAGACATATGATTGACAATATCAACTAACTTGTTAATTATAAGTTGTAGTTTAACTCAAACAGGAATAGGTATGAATTTCAATCCAACAACACATCAAATTAAACGTGTTCGTCATGAGCTACGGATGCGGGAAGTTGAAGTTGTTCGTGTGCTACCGCTTAGTAAAAACTTTATCAGTGTTACTTTTGCCGGTGAGGCGCTGGCTGATTTCACTTCTTTATCATTTGATGATCACATCAAATTTATGTTCACCAACGCCAAAGGCGAGGCTGTTCGTCGCGATTACACACCGAGAGAATTTAACGTTGAAAAACGAGAATTGACCATCGAGTTTGCCTTGCATGATGGTGGTGATGCATCAGCATGGGCTCAGCAGGCAACGGTTGGGCAACGCGTGAGCATTGGCGGACCAAGAGGATCAATGATTATTCCAATGGATTATGATTGGTATGTATTGATCGGTGATGCGACGGCACTGCCCGCCATTCATCGTCGAATTGAAGAGTTACCACAACATGCTCGTACGACTGTCATTGTGCAGGTTGTTGATCTTGACGATAGCCGGCAATTCCAAACGCAAACAGAAGTAGTTGCAACCTGGATGACGGATTCTGATGCCTTAATTGCAGCGGTTAAGTCGTTGAATTTAGCTGCTGGTGACGGGTTTATCTGGTGTGCCGGCGAAGCCAGTTCGATGGCGACAGTAAAACAGATATTATTAACGGATAAAAATCATTCATCGAAAGATTTGAGTGTTGGCAGTTACTGGAAACAAGGCTTGTCTGATTTCCACGAGCGTTTATAAACATAAATATTGGTGAGTAATTCTTATTCTGCAGGTTGTCTATCGTGATATACAATTTACCGAATTCGGTCGAGATTCATTATCTCTGTAATAAGGAATTACCATGAAATTAGCCATCATCAGCGGCGGGTCTAAGGGTCTAGGGCATGCGATAGCCGAAAAGCTTCTTGTGGCTGGCTATCAGGTGGTGGAGTTTTCACGTAGCGCACCGCATGCGTATTCCATCAAACTGGATTTTTCCGCGCCAGAACTCATGTTGCCGGCACTGTCTGCAAATCTGGAAGCCTTGGCGACAAAACAGTGGGATGAAATTGTCGTGGTCAGCAATGCCGCATCACTGAGCCCTATTGGGCCAACGTCGAAGAAAAATTCGATGGCGGTTTTAGCTAATATTAATATCAATTTCACCAGTGCCATTTTGTTCATGAGTGAAGTGGTCAAACATTTCCAGTCACATCCATGCCGGAAAATCGTTGCAAGTATTTCATCCGGTGCAGCCTTAAAAGCCTATTCCGGATGGTCGCTGTATTGTTCCGCTAAAGCGGGGCTGGAAAGTTATGTGCGCACAGTGGCTGTAGAGCAGGAGAGTGAGACATCACCGTTTGTGATGTTGAATGTTGACCCCGGTGTGATGGATACCGACATGCAGTCGCTGATCCGCAGTTCACATAAAAATGATTTTCCGGCGGTGGATTATTTCATCCATCGTAAAGAATCGGGTGAGTTGAGAACGCCTGATCAGGTTGCTATTGGTGTGGTAAAAATATTACATTCTGATGCAACGAGCGGCACGCGCATTGCCGTATTTAGCTGAGTTAATGGGCCATGCAGCAATCAAACAGCAAATATGTAATTTATCGTCATGTGATCACTGGGGCGTATCAGGTTTTTGAAACCAACAGTAAAAAAGAGGCGATCCGGTTTATCAAATCGATCCGTTATCACATCATTAAAAAACCGCCGTTAGATTCTGGCTATTATCTGGTCATAAAAAGACAAGTCCGTATTCAAAACAATGAATTACTGAACTGGGTGAAAGAGCAAAAACAGGCGCAAACTTTTACGCTGGAAGAACAGAAAAAAATCGGGGCACTTGCGTTTGGGTTGCTGTGTGTCGTTATCGTGGTGGGTGTTGCAATTATTCGATGATATCGGTGCTGTGACCGATATCATCCGTGTGTATTAACTGAATATACGGTGTGCCCAAGTCGTTAAACCCGAGGCCACACTACCAAACAGATCACCGAAAATGATGCGTGCATCAGGGTAGGCAGCACGAATATACGCATCAACGATAGGTGAGCGCGCAGTACCGCCGGTTACGTAAATGACATCGGGTGCAACCTGGGCTTGCTGCTCAACTTCCTTCATCAGACTGATGAATTTATTCAGCTCATTACTGATCGCAGTTTGTAGTTGCTCGCGGTTAATGTCAGTACGTAAACCTGCTTCGAGATAAGCCATATCAACGGAAGTCACTTCCGTGGATGATAAGGCAATTTTTGCCCCTTCCGCGCTTTGGCTGATGTGGTAACTGAGCATGCTTTCATAAATATGCAGTAAACGATCGAGCACCGTATCAGGGCGGGCGTCGCGTAATAGCTTATGAATTTCACGGCCATTTACAGCAGAGTAGAAAGTGGTTTGTGCATCAACGTTGTTAATACAAACTGCATTCCAGAAGATATTCGCCGGGGTTGGTAAACCGGTTTTCAGCAGCTCATCTTTGCCAAACAACGGTGCTAATTGGCGGAATGCGAGCTTGATATCCAGATCCAGACCACCGATACGGTCGCCGGAATAACCTAAGATCGATTCGTTGCGGTCGGTCAGCTCACGATAAGCCGGACCCACTTTGATCATGGAGCAGTCAGTCGTACCACCGCCGATGTCGACAATCAGCGCAGTCAGGTTTTCATTCAGTGATCGTTCGTAATCCAGTGCTGCTGCAATTGGTTCAAACTGAAATTCGATGCGTTTGAAACCGGCATCGGTGGCGGCAGAAGTCAGCACTTGCACTGCTTGCTGATTACCTTGTTCGCCCTGCGTGCCATGAAATTTAACCGGTTTACCAATCACGATCGATTCAATAGGTTGCGCTGTTTGTGCTTCGCCCAGACGTTTGATATTGCTCATCATCAGACGAACAATTTTTTCATAAGTCAGCAGCTGTTGTGGTTTGAGACGCGCACCTAAGAATGATTTTGGCGATTTTACGAAGAAACCATCTTCCGGCGATTCCAGAAATTTGCTGATCGCATCGTTACCGAAGATCTTTTCACCGTCACCACTCATGGCGTGGGCCAGCGTTTGATCTTGTGGGCGCAATTGCATGAATTGTTGCGATTTACCGATATAAACCGTCGAGGAAATAAAGCGGCTGCCATTATCCAGTGTTAGCAGTTTAGGCTGGTTGTCTTCCCAGATACCTAATGCTGAGTTTGATGTTCCAAAGTCTAGGCCAGCGTACATAGCAGATCTTCCTCGTTTATCGCGGCCGGCGAAATTACCACAACCTTTCGGCTATCACCAGAAACAATCGCGTAACCGACAACGCTTAACCGGCAATAGATGATTCTGTAATGGTTTTGCGCGCGATGATTCGGGCAAGGGCTGGGCCAAGGAATATCACCAGAAACAGACGAACGGTCTGCAGCGCCATGACAAATTCCAAATCAACGTTATGGCTACTGGCGGCAATGACGGCGATAGAATCCATACCACCGGGGCTAGTGGCGAGATAAGCAGTCAAAGGATCAAGATGGAAGTGTTGTACTAACCACCATGCTAAGGCACCACAAAAACCAACCAATAAGACAATCGAGAAGACGATTTGTGGCAGAGCCCGTATTGCATGTTTCAAAACTTGGCGAGTGAATCCAAGACCAATACGCCAGCCCATTACCGCATAAGCCATGCTGAGTAACCATTCCGGCAAGTCTATTTTCAATAAATGACCACTTTGTAATGCCATGCCGAGCAGCATTGGCACCAGCATGGCACCCGAAGGAATGCGCGCCAGACGCGCAATGCCTATACCTGCCAAGGCCAGTAATACTGTTTCGGCGGTGGCCCATTGTAAAGGTGGAAACCAGATGATCGGTATTGCCGTTGCGGCAGAGGTATCCACCCAAAAGCGCGCAATAATAGAAGCGGCACTGGCGACCACGATGACCCGTAAATATTGCATAAAGGCAACCAGACGAGCGTCAGCACCAAATTCTTCGGCCATTAACACCATCGCCGCTGCGGCGCCGGGGGAGGAGCCCCAAATGGCGGTTGTACCAGGTAATACGTGTAATTTACTGATCACCCAGCCCATTAAACTGCTGGCGGCAATGGTTGATAACACGATAAATAGAAATAAAGACCAGTGCTGCGCAAAGGTGGGAAGCATGCCGGATGAGATCGACTGGGCAACCAGGCAGCCGATAATAGCTTGTGCGCCGACAAACAGATTGCGATGAATTTGTAATGAACCGCCTTGTAAACTCCAGACAATACCGGCGAGCATGGGGCCAAGTAACAAAGCGCCGGGCAGGTTGATGAGTTCCATTACAAAAGCAAAAAGCGCTGAAATTAGTATCAGACACAGCCATTGCAACATGAAATGCATCTTTTCAGGCTGGAATTTACCCATTCTCGATGTTCTTCCACAACAAAATTTCTCACTGCAGATGATACGCCTCTGACGTTTTCTGACAGCGATTTTTTATGACTTTAATTCATTTGAAATTATGAATGAAAGTTACACCGAACAAATCTAAATAATAATGGTTATCATTTAGATTTGTTCGGTGTATGATAATCCTATTGTTTTTATCCGATTCGATGCAATAGCGATGATTTCTGACGCTGTTTCTTATTCACAAACTCGCTCTGGGTTGCCGGTGTTCGGTGGGGTTGTTCTTCTGCATCTGCTCGCGCTGGCAGGCATGCTGAATTATCAATCAGCGGCAGCGAAACCTGAAATGGCGGCTGCGACACCATTAACGGTGCGTTGGGTGACACCGGCAGAAGAGCTAAAACCTGAGCCTGCCGTTGAGCCGCAACCGGTGGTAGAGCCTGAACCATTGCCGCCACCGGAAATAAAAAAGCCTTCGCCGGTGAAAGTGAAACCTAAGCCACTTAAAAAACCAAAGCCGGTGGTGAAGCCGGTTAAGCCCGAGAGCAAACCGAAAACAGAACCGCCAGTTTCTGCTCCGATGCAACAACGGAAACCTGCGCCAGTAAAAGCAGCAATCGCACCGGCACCGGTTGAAGCGCCAAAATTTAATGCTGCTTATTTATCGAATCCGGCACCGGTTTATCCACGTCGTTCCCGGATGCTGGAAGAGGAAGGAATCGTAAAATTGCAGGTGCATGTTTCCGAGGAAGGTAATGCATTAGGTGTGCAACTGTTTAAAAGTAGTGGTTTTCCCCGTTTAGATGATGCGGCATTAAATGCCGTAAAACGCTGGCGTTTTGTGCCGGCAAAACGGGGCGACCAATCCATCGAAGGCTGGGTGATTGTGCCCGTTTCGTTCAAATTAAGGAGCTGATAAAAGATGGAAACACAGCAAGAAATAACACAAATGGGGTTAGCCCATGTATTAGCCCACACGACAGGGATGGGTTTAATTCCGGTTGTTTTACTGCTTCTCATGTCTATTGCGACCTGGTATTGGATTGTTTTAAAGATTTATCAGAGTTGGATATTACGCCGGAATAGTAAAGCTTTTCTTGACGCTTTCTGGGGTTGCCGAAATCTGAAACAGGTCGAAGAACAGGTATTAAAACAAGTTAAGCCAGAACCTTGTGCAGAACTGATAATCAGCGGGTTGCAGGCTGCACGTCATGTGCAAAATCTGGAGCAGGGTTTGGTTGAAATGGGGTCTCGAGAGGAGTTTGTGTTACGTGCGCTGCGCCGCTCAGTAACTCGTAGCACGCTGCGTCTGGAAGCCGGATTAACCTTGTTAGCTTCCGTGGGTTCCGCTGCGCCATTCGTTGGTTTGTTTGGCACGGTGTGGGGTATTTATAACGCTTTGCTGGGGATCAGTATTTCCGGCCAGAGCACATTAGACAAAGTGGCTGGCCCCGTCGGTGAAGCGTTGATCATGACCGCATTTGGTCTGGCGGTTGCCTTGCCGGCGGTGCTGGCTTACAACGCTTTTGTGCGCGTAAATCGGGTTTATCTGGCGGAGCTCGATGGTTTTGCGCATGACGTATTTGCTTTGCTGACCACGGGGCACGCGAAAGCTGCATCCCCGCCACAAGCTAAAATGTCTCGTTCTGTCGTGACTGAATTACAGGCAGGGGAAGCGTAATGGCGTTTGGTAAATTATCTGACGAAGGCGGTGGGCAGCCACAAAGCGAGATCAACATGATCCCTCTAATCGACGTCATGCTCGTGCTACTGATCGTATTTATGATCACAGCCCCTTTACTCAGTAATGCTGTAAAGGTCGATTTACCGCAAGCAAGCAGTTCACCGGAAGATATCAAAAATGATGATATTAAGCTGGCACTGAAAGCCAGCGGCGAATTGTTCTGGAGTGGCGAGGCGATTAGCCGGGAAACGTTGGAACTACGTCTGCAGAATGCGGCGAAGCAACAACCCGTACCTGAATTACATATTCATGCTGATCGTAATCTGGATTATGGCAAAGTGGCCGACATTATGGCGCTTTCCTCCCGCTCAGGGGTGAGCAAGATTGCATTTGTCAGTGAACCAACAGGAGAGTAACCATGGTGATATTCAGTTTGGTTTGTACTGCCATCGTTGTTACTTGTCTTTATGCCTTAAAGCACAAATTACTGGCGTGGCCGCTGCAGAGACAGGCAGCTAAATCGACGGCTCGCATGGCATTTGGTCTGGCGTTACTGGTTTGTATTTTCCGTTTTGGTTTTTGGGCTGGGGTTTTTTCTCTGAGCGTCATGCTTATGTTTGCGGCCATTGTGATCCCGTTTTTGTTTACACATATAAAGCATAAGCCGGGGTTGCGCTGATGTGGTCTCGATTATTATCTGGCGCAGTGCTGGGGTTTCCGTTATCTGCCGCGTTGTGCGGGTTGCTGGCCTATATTCCACCGGGTAACTGGCAATCGCTTTGGGTGCCAGCTTTGTTGCTGTTTTTCCCATGCTGGATTGTTCTGACGGGCTGGGCTTTGGCGCAAAAACCTAAAAAAACATTCATTTGGCTGGGTTCAGCCAATGCGATCCTGATTCCACTCTTTCTTTCATTGAAGCATTTTCATCTGGTTGGTTAATCATGGCGATGCCATCTTCTGATATTTCTGTTTTTCGTCGTTTGCATACCTGGGTTGGTTTGATTGCTGGTATGGTGTTGTTTGTGGCTTTTTATGCTGGCGTGATCACCTTATTTCGAGGAGAAGTCACGCAGTGGCAGCAGCCAGAATTAAGAGCCCAAGCCACAGCATCACCCGCAGAATATCAAGCATGGTTGGATCGTTTTATCGCGTTACACCCGCAAGCCAGTGATGAGTTTTGGATGATATTGCCGGGCGAACATGAAGCACAATTACGTTTTATGTGGATGGAAACAGGCAAGCCGGAACGGCAGATGGTAACTCAAGCTGGGTTGCAATCAGCGGAAGAGGAAAAAATAGAAACAGGCGATCTGGCGCATTTAATCAATCAAGTGCATTTCTCGCTGGCGATCCCCGGTATGACGGGCCGGACATTTTTAGGTGTGGTCAGTCTGCTTTACGCCTTGGCACTGGTGACTGGTATTGTGATTCATTTGCCGCGATTAACGAAAGATTTTTGGTTATTACGCAAGCAACAAGGCGAGCGCCGGCATTGGCTTGATCTGCATAATTTGATTGGTGTGATCAGTCTGCCTTTTCATCTGATATTTGCCTGGACCGGTGCGATCTGGGGGCTGTCAGCACTGCTGTATGGTCTGTTTAATAGCGCTATTTTTGATCAGCAACTTTACTCGGCAACCGGGCAAACTTTTATGCCAATGAGCAGTGCGCAGCGAACGGGTGTAGTGCAAGTGCCTATTCCTGCCGATCTTTTATTGCGGAAGTTGCCTGAGGCCGCGGAATTTACACCCAAATGGCTGCATTACAAAAATTATGGTGATAGTTCGACACAAGTTGAGATTGTCGCACAGCAGGAAAAACAATTAAGCCAAAATAAGTTGGTGGTACTGAACGCAATTACGGGCCAGTTACTGCAAGATCAAACCGGCGATAATGAATCGTTAAACCACGGCATGATGATGGGGCTTTATTCCCTGCATTTTGGTGATTTTGGCGGCATAGCCATTCGACTGTTGTATGCCATGTTGGGGATTGGCGGCTGTTTTCTGTTTTATTCCGGCAACCAGCTTTGGATCAACGCGCAACTGAAAAATCGACAACTAAAGATCCAGCGGCAGGGCATCACGATGGCTAAACTGACCAATGGTTTCTGCATTGGTTGTTGTATTGCCATCTCGTCGTTGTTTGTCTTTTCCACCGTGATGGCTGAGCACCCGAATATTGCCACGTTACAGACGAAAGCATTTTTTATCGTCTGGGGCATCACTATGCTCTACAGCTTTATTCGCCCGATTGCGCAAGGTCGCAGCGAGCTGCTTTATGGCTGTGCGGGTATCACGTTCTTGATACCACTGGTGGATTTATGGGTTAACCATAGTCAGCTATTTGCCGGGTTTGTCACCTTGAAAACGGCGTTCCTTTGGGTAGATCTGGCTGCACTTCTCTATGCATTGGTGTTTTGGCGACTGGCGCAACGAGCGACTCGTTATGTTATGGATTTTTCAGGTAATATAGCCCGATGTTGACATCATTGATGTTAAGACCGGGAGTCGTGAGTGAGCGATCTAACCAACCGTAAACGTTCTTATGCCACCATTCGGGATGTTGCCGCCAAAGCAAAGGCAGGTAAAACCAGTATTTCGCGTTATC
This sequence comes from uncultured Tolumonas sp., assembly GCF_963678185.1. Taxonomy (NCBI): domain Bacteria; kingdom Pseudomonadati; phylum Pseudomonadota; class Gammaproteobacteria; order Aeromonadales; family Aeromonadaceae; genus Tolumonas; species uncultured Tolumonas sp. Next base: position 859,100 of record NZ_OY782757.1, on the reverse strand, counting down.
TGAATGGCGAATTTCATCTTTTATCCGATGATCTGCGTCAGCGGATTGAAAGTGCCATACAAGAGCTGGAATACCGCCCTAATCAGATGGCCCGCAGCCTGAAATATGGTCGTACGCGGTTGATAGGCCTGATCATAGCGGATATCAGTAACCCGTTTTCGGTCGAGGTTTTAAAAGGTGTTGAAGCCGAATCGATCAAACAGGGTTTTATGACGGTAGTTTGTAACGCCCGTAACAGTATCGAGTTGGAATGTGAATTCCTGAATTTGCTGAATGGTTATCGGGTCGATGGCCTGATCATCAATTCCGCCGGTATCAATGCGCATTTTCTGCAAGCGCTGAAAGCTACCACATTGCCTTTCGTCTTACTCGACCGAAAAATTGATGATTTCCCCTGTGACATGGTGGGGCTGGATAACCCTCAAGCGGCACGATTAGCCACCAATCATTTGATTGAGCAGGGCTTTGAAGCGTTATTATTCCTGACAGAACCGGTGCGTTACATCAGCGCACGGCAGGAACGCCTGCAAACATTCCAGCACATGTTGGAACAACATCCGCATATCAAAGGGGAAGGCCATGAAGTGGTATTGCCGGCACCCGATGAAATTGAACAATTGATAGCAGAGTTTTGTGCGAATCACCGCGGTATGCGTAAAGCGGTGATCGCAGCCAATGGTGTGCTGACCTTACAAGTAGCCCAGGCTCTTAGCCGTTTAGGGTTGAACTGGGGTTCTGATATCGGTTTTTTAAGTTTCGATAATCTGGAATGGGCGGCTTTGGCCGGTAAAGGCATCACCTCAGTTTCGCAACCAACCTCGGAAATGGGCCGAAAAGCAGTGACTTGTCTGTTAGATAAACTCGATAAGCCGGATCATCCGCCAGCACAATACCTGTTTAATGGTGAGTTGATTATTCGCGGTTCGACGACGCTATAGATTGGCTTTAAATATCTCCGGCTAATGCAGCCGGAGATTGATAGCAGAAATGATTAACCGCGTAGTGATTTAACCAACTCAACCGCATCTTTGGATAATTGTGTTACGCGTTGCCAGTCACCTTGTTTCAGCGCATCGGCTGGTAACATCCACGATCCACCCACTGTACCCACACAAGAAAGTGCTAGATAGTCATGCACGTTTTTCGGGCTGATGCCGCCAGTCGGGCAAAACCGAATTTGTGGCAGTGGTGCAGAAATAGCTTTTAAAGCTGGTGCGCCGCCGTTGGCTTCTGCCGGAAAAAACTTCAGATGATCATAACCCAAACTGTAGGCGGTCATAATTTCACTCGGCGTGGCAACACCCGGAATGAGCGGTACTGCATGCTTACGGGCATGTTGCAGTAATTCAGCGGTACAGCCGGGGGAGATCACAAACTGCGCGCCGGCTTCCACGGCGGCATCATATTGTTGTGGATTCAGCACGGTGCCCGCACCGACTAGCGCATCGGGCAACGCCTTTCTGATCACTTTGATGGCTTGCAGCGCAGCAGGCGTGCGCAGTGTTACTTCATACACAGTAATGCCTCCCGCAGCTAGGGCTTGAGTCATCGGTACGGCCTGATCCTGATCGTCAATCACCATGACCGGAACTAGCGGAGAAGCAGCAAAAATCGCGGCCGGAGATAAATTCCAATTCATCTTTTTTCCTTTCAATTAATCAGTAGAGTCAGCAAACAACACGCAGGCACCTTGTTCGGCACTCGAGACGTTTTGGCGGAATAGTGAAAAATATTCGCGTCCCATGCCACGGTGTTGGTTGTGCAAATCGGGTTTTGCGGTGGCGCGTTGGCTGATATCGGTCAACACTTCCAGTCGGCCTTCGGTGGCATCCAGCAAGATGCGATCACCAGTTTTCAGATGCGCCAACGGACCGCCTTTGGCGGCTTCCGGGGTGACATGAATGGCAGCTGGAATTTTTCCGGAGGCGCCGGATAGACGGCCATCAGTCACTAGTGCGACTTTGTATCCGGCTTTTTGCACATTACCGAGGATTGGCATTAACTTGTGCAGTTCCGGCATACCATTCGCGGCAGGGCCACTAAAGCGTACGACAACGATAGCATCACGGTTCAGTTGGCCAGCTTTATAGGCAGTTTCGACGTCGTGCTGTGAATCAAAAATCAGCGCATCCGCTTCCACGATCTGGTGTTCAGGCGCTACGGCACTGACTTTAATGACCGCGCGCCCGAGATTGCCCGATAGCAGTTTTAAACCGCCGGAAACATGAAATACCTGATCTTTTGCGGCAATCACATCGAGCTGTTTTGACTCGGCCACTTCCTGCCAGTAGAGCTTGCCGTTATCCAAAAATGGCTGGTGGTAATGAGCACTGAAATCGCCGCTGAATGTTTGTGCATCGGTATTCAGCAGCCCACGGCCAGCCAGTTGTTTCAGCAGTAACGGCACACCACCGGCCTGATGGAAGGCGTTAATATCCGCAGGGCCGTTTGGATAAACCCGAGCCAGCAACGGCACCACATCGGAAAGATCACTGAAGTCATCCCATGTCAGCAGTAAACCCGCGGCGCGGGCCACCGCCACCATATGCAGGGTATGATTGGTGCTGCCGCCGGAAGACAAGAGTGCGACCAACCCGTTAACCAGAGAACGTTCATCGACGATCTGCCACAGCGGATGATATTGTGAGCCGCCAGCCACTTGTGAGGTGATCAGAGTTGCCGCTTTTTCCGTTAATGCCTGACGCAGCGGGTCATCCGGATGCACAAACGCCGAGCCCGGTAGCATCAATCCCATCGCTTCAAATACCAGCTGATTGGTATTAGCCGTGCCATAAAACGTACAGGTGCCGTGGCTGTGATAGGCCTGATTTTCCATCTCCTGTAAGGCGTCGCGGCCCAGTTTTCCGGCAGCATACTGTTGGCGGATGTTTATTTTATCCTCGTTGCTGATACCGGTGCTCATTGGGCCAGCAGGGATACACGCCGTCGGCAGATGACCAAAGGCCAGCGCCCCCATCAGTTGACCGGGAGCGATTTTATCGCAGATCCCCAGCAGCAAGGTGGCGTCAAAGGCGTTGTGACTCAATGACACCGCAGTGGCCTGCGCGATGACATCTCGGGAAAACAGCGACAGATCCATGCCAGCCTGACCTTGCGTGACGCCATCACACATGGCGGGTACACCACCGGCCACTTGTGCTGAATGGCCGAGCGCGCTAACCACCGCTTTGATTTGTGCCGGATAGTCAGCATAGGGCTGGTGGGCACTCAGCATATCGTTATACGCCGTGATGATCCCAATATTGCAACGTGTCATATCCATCAATGTGGATTTCTGTGCCTGCGGGCAGGCGGCAACTACGTGCGCCAGATTACCGCAGGCCAGTTGTGCCCGCGGTCTGCCATTTGCCGCTTGTTGCTGCATCAGCGCAATATATTGCTGGCGGGTTTGTTCACTGCGATGACGAATGCGCTCAGTTACCTGCCGGATTACAGGATGCATACTTCAGCTCCTTTCAGATAAATATCAGCGTTGACGGGCTTTCGGATTAACACAGTTCGCCGACACATCGTTGTTGAGTGCGGCAATCAAGTTGTCGACGGCACAACGCACCATCGCATAGCGGGTTTCATGTGTTGCTGAGCCGATATGCGGCAGGGCGACCACATTCGATAATGACAACAATGGTGAATCGGCTGGCAGTGGTTCTTTCTCAAACACGTCCAGACCTGCACCACGGATCACCCCTTGTTGTAAGGCTTCAATCAAGGCGGCTTCATCGACAATTTTGCCGCGCGAACCGTTGATCAAAAAGGCGCTGGGTTTCATTTTCTGCAGCTGTGCTTTGCCGATGAATTTTTCGGTTTCCGGCAACAGCGGCAGCACCACACAGACAAAATCAGACTGTGCCAGCAGGTCGTCTAACTCGCAGCGGCGGGCGTTGAAATCCTGTTCTGCCATCGGGTTTGCTACATCGTTGTAATACAGCACCGACATACCAAAACCGGCATAGGCACGCTTGGCGACGGCATAACCAATACGCCCCATACCAAGAATGCCGATAGTTTTACCGTTTACATCGGTGCCGTAACAATCGACGCCGATGCTGCGGGTCCAGCGGCCTTCCTTTACCATTTCTGCCATTTCAATCACCCGGCGGGCGCTGTTTAACACCAGCGTGAAAATGGTATCAGCGGTGGTTTCAGTCAGTACACTCGGGGTATGCATCAGGTTGATTTTCCGTTCCGTTAAATCAGGCACATTAAACTGGTCAACACCGACTGATATGGTGGAAATAGCACGCAGAGCCGGGGCTGCATTCAGATAGTCGGCAGTGATGGGGCAACTAGCCCCAATCAGTCCTTCTGCGTTACTGAGTGCGCCAATAAAATCAGCGCGATTCGCGTCGGTAATGCCCTCAAAGAAAGCCACGTTGAAGTGGCTTTGCAGACGTTCCAGCTGGTCAGCAGGGATTTTTTTGTACAGTACAACATTCGGTTTCATGCTAATTCCCTCTTAAGCCGCTTGTGGTAATGAGTGGGCTGATTGCTCGTCAGCGTTTGGTTTTACGATCAGCGTCAAGATGACTGATACAAACAGTGCACTGCCCATGAAGATGTAAGACGCACCGGGGCTGCCTGTTGCACCATTTAGATAACCCACAACCCATGAACCGATGAAGGAACCTAATGCACCCATGCTGTTGATCAGTGCCATCGCGCCGCCGGCAACGTTTTTCGGCAGCATTTCCGGAATGATGGCGAAGAACGGACCATATGGGGCATACATGGAGGCACCTGCAATCACCAGCAGTGTGTATGACAACCAGAAATTATCCGCACCCAATAAGAAGGAACCGAGGAAACAGATCGCACCGATCAGCAGCATTGGCCATACAAACAGTTTGCGGTTTTGCATGCGGTCAGACAGCCAGGACACGGTGATCATCGCAATGGTAGCGGCCAGATACGGAACGGAAGATAACCAACCGGTTTGCACCATCCCCATATTGGAAGCACCACGAATAATGGATGGCAACCAGAGCACGAAACCATACACACCAATACTCCAGCAGAAATATTGCGCGCATAACAGGATCACATTCTTGGATTTAAACGCTTCTGCATAGTTACGAACTGGTTTGATGTTCTTCTGCTCATCAGCCATGATTTCGCTCAGATCATCTTTTTCTTGCTGCGTCAGCCAGTTAACCTGTTGCGGTTTGTCACGTGCGGTTTTCCACCAGTAGAAAGCCCACAATACGGCAGGTAAACCTTCCAGAATAAACATTTCACGCCAGCCCAAAGCCTGGATCAGATAACCGGAAAGCACCGACATCCACAGCACTGTGACGGGGTTACCCAGGATCAGAAAGGTATTAGCGCGTGAGCGTTCAGATTTAGTAAACCAGTTACTGATATAAATCAGCATCGCCGGCATGACCGCCGCTTCCACCACGCCGAGCGTAAAGCGGATGATGATCAGCATCGGAATATTACTGACTAAGCCAGTTAAGGCAGCACAAGCACCCCATAATAATACGCAGAGGAAAATCAGTTTCCGCACGCTGCGTTTTTCTGCGTAAATCGCTCCCGGGATCTGAAAGAAAAAATATCCCAGGAAAAACAGTGAACCGAGCAGGGATGACATCCCTTTGGTGATGCCCAAATCTTGGTTAATACCGGCAGCGGCAGCAAAACTGTAATTGGCCCGGTCGAGATAAGCCAGACTGTAGGTAATAAACACAATCGGCATGATGTGCCACCATCTGGATGGGGCAGGGAGCTTAGTATTCATACTGGTTCCTCTTTAAATTGTTATGCAGAAACCATGTCGGTTTCTTCATTCATCGTCATCTCTGCAATCAGAGCTTTTCTTGTTGGAAGACCTTCACTATCACCAATTACCTGAATTGCCCGGGCACCAATAAAGTTACCGCGAGCGACCGCATTTTTTATTGTTTTTCCTTCCAGTAATGCGCTGATAACGCCAACAGCGAACCCATCACCAGCACCTACGGTATCCACGACGTTTTTCACGAACACAGCAGAGACAACTCCTTTTTCACCCGTTGCTGTTTTGTAATAAGCACCTTCTTCGCCGGTTTTAATGACGACGGCTTTCACACCACCATCGAGATAGAAATCAGCAACGGCTTCTGGTGTGGTAAATCCGGTCAGAATGCGACCTTCTTTCATGCCAGGCAGCACCCAGTCGGCGGCAAAAGCCAGCTTGTTTAACTGTGTCACCATCTCTTTTTCAGAACGCCACAGCACAGGGCGCAGGTTCGGATCAAACGAAACGGTTTTGTCATGTGCGCGCATCCACTGCGCGGCATAAGCGGATAATTCGTATGACGTCGGTGACAACGCTGCCGCGACACCACTTAAATGCAGATGACGAGCACTGCCAAAATAGGCTTCGTTAAAATCAGCTAACGAGAGGTGGCTGGCGGCCGACCCTTTGCGGAAATACTCCACAATGGGATCGGTCCCATTTTCGGCTTTAGATTTAAGCTGAAAGCCGGTCGGGTAGGCGTTATCGATGGTAACCGCCCGGCGATCAACATGTTCTTTATCTAATGTGTCTTGAATAAAGCGGCCAAAAGAGTCATGACCCAAGCGGCTTACCCAGCCACATTTCAATTCAAGACGCGCCAGACCAATGGCGACATTCAATTCTGCACCAGCGGCACGGCGTACAAATTGTTCCACGCGATGTAAATCACCGGTTTGTGTGGCGACAAACATCATCATGGCTTCACCGAAGGTGACGACATCGAGTTCGGTAGATTTAGTGTGAGCTTGTGTTGTCATTTATTATTACACCTCTTTCAATTTAGCCACGTAATAACGGGTTACTTCAGTCAGATCTGCGCCTTCCAGTGGAAATTCGATACCACGCGGAACATTGGTCGGCAGCATTGCCAGCAGGTCTTTCCAACTGCCATCGCTGTTATCCAGTGCAATCGCTTTTATTTTGCCTTGGTCGGTATGGCTGGCTTTGACATGCACATAGGCAACTTGAGCAGCCAGTGCTCTGGCAGCGACAAAAGCGTCTTCGTTTAACCAGTTCCAGTTCGCCATATCAAAAGTCATGGCTACCGGTAATTTCTGCGAAACCACCATACCGAAGAACGTGATCAACGGGCAGATGCGACCGCCTTCTTGGGTTTGATCGTTTTCAATCAACAACTTAACTGGCTGTGCTTTGAGCACTGCGCTAATACCGGTTAAATCGGTAGCGTTGGTTAGTGTGCCCAGTGGTAATTTAAGTGTGCGGGCTTTCAGGCGAGCCGCATTTTTCAGGTGCAGTGCCAGTCGTTCCAGTTCTGGCTGACCATCTTCTGTCAGCAGTGATTCCGGCACGGAATAAACGGCAAACAGGCCATAGGCACTGATTTGCGAAGCCAGTTCATCCAGTTGGTCGGTTGAATTTAGCAATTCATGACGGATCTCAACTCCGTCAGCGCCGCTGGCTTTAATCATCGGCAGCAGTGCTGCTTGTCCGCCAAGCTCTCTAACCGTATTCGCCCCATAGGCTGAAGTGACGACGACAATTTCATTACTCATATAAATCCTTATTAATCAGGTGTATACAATCAATATCTTTAGGGTGTGAATACCAGTAAAAGATATTTGACGAAGATATTCTGTTCGATGAGATGATTATGGGACCGGTCCCAGTAAAAGATCCATTTCCGGTTTTTAAAAATATGAGGCGGGTCACTATTCCATGGAAAAAATAGGCCTTTAGGCGGGTTACTCGTAACCAATGAGCCCGGAAATGAGATTTATCGATGAGATGATTTTGTTAAACGTAATTTATCTGCACGTTTTAGTTTGTTTTTGCATGTTTGTACGTCTTTGGTTATGATTCATCCAGAGTGAATAGGCAGAAATAAGAGATTTATGAATTCCAGCGATGTGAATGATTGCTTACCGGAAGAACGGCAGCGTTCCATTCTAGCGTTACTGACAGAGCAGGGGCGGGTTGTCGCGTCTGAACTGGCCCGTAAATTTAATACCTCGGAAGACACCATCCGCCGTGATTTGCGTGAACTGGCCGCCGCAGGCTTATGCAAGCGGGTTTATGGTGGTGCCTTACCGGTTTCACCAGCATCGGGGTCGCTGACTGAACGTGCAACACAAAACCCGGAACGTAAACAGGCTCTGGCGGTATGTTTAATTAATCTCATTAAACCGGGGCAGGTCGTTTTTATTGATGCAGGTTCCACGAATCTGGCAGTTGCCCATGCTTTACCGGATGACTTGAAAATTACAGTTGTCACCAATGCACCATCCATTGCCGCGGTATTGGCCGAGCGGGAAAACATTAATTTGATCCTGATTGGCGGCACTATAAACCGGAATACGGGTGCTGCACTCGGTGCGCAATCGTTGCGCGATGCCAGCAATATACGCGCTGATCTCTACATTCTCGGTGTCTGTGCGCTAGATGCTGAGATGGGATTGACGGCGTTTGATCTGGAAGATGCAGAATTTAAACGTCTGGTTGCCTCGCAGGCCAAGTTGGTAGTAACGGCGATCACAAACGATAAATTTGAAACAACAGCACCATTTCGAATTGCCAGCACTGATATTTTGACAGCACTCGTAGTGGAAGTCGATGCCGATGAAAATTTATTAAAATTATTGTGCAAGCCGGAAGTTGTAATTTATAGAGCTGCGACAGTTAATAATATTTCTACAAAATAGAGTTCATTATAAAAACTATTTTTAGCTAGAGGATTAATCATGTCTAAAATTGATTTACACATGCACTCTGCGTTTAGTTTGGATGCAGATTTACCAGTGGAAACATTGATCGATAGATGTTTAGCTAATCAGGTCTCAACCTTGGCTATCACTGATCATAACTCGGTTTATTCTGTTAATGTTGCTAGAGAATATACGCAGGATAAAAATGTCACTGTTTTATCGGGTATTGAAATTGACTGTTCATTTCAGGGTGGTAATTATCATTTATTAGGTTATGGCTTTAACGGCGAACTGACTGATTTTTATGATCTTGAAAAGCTGATCACTAAGTTGCAGGCCGATGTTGTTCCCGTAAAATTGCAAAAACTAAAAGATCTTGGTTTCTGGTTAGATGAAGATCATCTCTATCAGTTGGCAAAAGGTAATATTCCGCAAGAAGAACAAATGGCTGAGTTAATCCTTGAAGATGAAAGGAATATTTCTCATCCACTATTGTCAATTTATCGCGGTGATGGTGCCAGAGCAGATATGCCACTGATCAATTTCTACTGGGATTTCTTTGGTGCAGGCAAACCGTGCCATACGCCGGTGGCTTATCCAGCATTAACCGACATGGTGTCATTGATTAAGAGTAATCACGGTATTCCTGTTATTGCTCATATTGGTGCCAACGTGAAAACTGAGCATTTAAAAGTCTTAGATGAAATGAAAGCAGTTGGTGTAATGGGGGTGGAGGTATTCTCCAGTTACCATAATACAGAATTAGCGAATAAGCTTTATGGCTATGCATTTGAAAATGATTTGTTTGTAACCTGCGGCAGTGATTTCCATGGTAAAAACAAACCTAAAATAGAAGTCGGCACCTGTAATTATGATTCAATATCTGAAAAAACAATCAGACAGTTTCTGGAATCAGCACTGGCCTGATTTCGTATTCAAATTACAGATGAATTAACCACAGAGAATTAAATTATGAATAAGCATATTGGTAAAACAGTTTTCAATACGGATCAAATTAAAGCCGGTGTGAGCCAGGTTGCCGATCAACTAAATATGAAATTTGGTAATGATGATGTCGTGATCATCACGGTTGTACCGGGTGGCATATTGTTCACTGCTGATCTGGTCAGACAGTTAAATTTTGATGTCTCCATGGATTACATTTCTTGCCCGCATACACCGGGAGAGAGAAACAATGCCTCAGCCATCGTCTATCATCAAAATATCAACATAGCTAATCGACACGTAGTCTTGGTTGACGATGCGATCGAATCGGGCGGCACCATGAAACGACTTGTTGAATTTATAGCACAAAATTTCAACGTGAAATCTATCTCGGTTGCAACGCTATTTGTTAAACCGAGCCGGGTAACTATTCCTGTCGAGCAGCATTTTGCCTATGAAATGGAAAACGATGATTTACTGGTAGGTTACGGATTACCTTGGAATGATAAATACCGGAACATGCCATTTATATCTCAACTAAAAAAATAATTTCAGCGCTGGCTTAATCTGCTATTTAGCGTCACCAGCAGTAAGGTCATTCCACAAAAGCCGGCGCCAGCTAGAAAGGTGGCTGAAGCGCCGAAGCTATCCCACAACCAACCGGCGATGACACTGGCAATTAATAAGGCGACTCCGCTGGCTAGGTTAAAAAAGCCAAATGCCGTTCCCCGAAGATCGGCGGGCGCGGTATCAGCCACCAGCGCAGCCAGAATGCCTTGAGTTAAGCCCATATGCAGACCCCAGAGCACAATGCCGAGTAATAAGATGCTCCAGTGTCCATCTACCGCCAATGCCAGATCTGCCGCGAGTAACATTACCAAACCATAACCCAGTAATTTATAACGGCTGACATGGTCAGACAGATGACCAAACGGATAAGCCGAGAGGGCATAAACGATATTCATCAGCACCATAACCAGTGGGATATAGGCAATCGGAACACCACTATCTTGAGCGCGTAATACTAAAAACGCTTCGCTGAATCGGGCGAGAGTAAAAATACTGCCAATACCGACTATCCACCAATAACGGCTATCCAATCGTTGCAGGTTAGCCATAACTAACGGATTAGTCCGGTGTGCAGTAGCATGCACTTCTGGTTCAGAGATACCGAAAATCAGCAGTAATACAGCCAAAAAGCCTGGGATCACCGCCACCCAGAACACGGCCCGAAAATCATTGGCCCACAATAGCATTAACCCGACGGCTAATAATGGCCCGACAAAGGCGCCAACGGTATCTAACGATTGACGTAAACCAAAAGCAGCCCCGCGTAATTCCGGCGGCGTAATGTCGGCGACCAGCGCATCACGCGGTGCGCCCCGAATGCCTTTACCGACGCGATCAGTCAAACGGGCCGTGAGCACCCAACCGATACTGCCTGAGAGTGCAAAGACCGGTTTCGTGAATGCACCCAGTGCATAACCGGTAACGGCCAACCATTTGCGTTTGCCAAAATAATCACTAATAACACCAGAGAATACTTTAACGATCAGTGCGGTTGCTTCGGCTAACCCTTCAATAAGGCCAACTATTAAGGTACTGGCGCCGAGTGTCGTTACCATGAACAAGGGTAATAAACTGTGGATCAGTTCCGACGATACGTCCATCAACATGCTGACAAAACCCAAGACCCAAATCGCGGTTGGAATTTTTCGTAATGAAAGGTATTTCATCTCTAATTTCATTATTTTTCATTCCTGAACAGTAAACGAGGCGTCAGCTGTTTTTCTATTTCCATCAACAGATACAGCAGTAAACAACTAGCCACAATGACTAACCAGTCATGGAGATCGAGGGCTGCCGTGCCAAATAATGTGTGCATAAAGGGGAAGTAGGTGAGCGCCAGTTGCATGAGTGACAGCAAAAATATCGCCAGAAGTGCGTAACCATTATCCAGCCAACTGGTCAGCGACAGCGTTGAATTTAGTAATGAGCGACAGCTGATCAAATAGACCATTTCAGCACCGACTAGACTGTTGATGGCGACGGTTCTGGCACGGGCCAAATCAGCCTGATGCAGGGTACTCCAGTTATAAAGCATCAGCGTTAACCCCATCAGTAAGACAGAAACAAATGCGATACGGAATAATAAGATATTGCTGAGTAAGGCTTCATCATTTTGTCGGGGGGCGCGTTGCATCAGATTTGCTGCGGCTTTATCAAATACCAACGGCAAAGAAAGCGTGATGGCGCTAACCATGTTGATCCACAAAATTTGCACTGGCGTGATCGGCAGGGTGATCCCCAATAGAATGGCGGCAACCATAACCAGAGCTTGTCCGCCATTTGTTGGTAATAAGAAAACCAGTGCTTTGCGCAGATTATCGTAAACGGTACGCCCTTCCAGCACTGCGGTGCGCAAGGTCGCAAAGTTATCATCTGCCAGCACCATTCCGGCGGCTTCCTTGGCTGCTTCGGTACCTTTCATACCCATTGCTACGCCAATATCAGCTCGTTTCAGTGCCGGTGCATCGTTGACACCGTCGCCAGTCATGGCGACAACTTGTTTTCCTGCTTGTAAAGCAGCCACAAGGCGCAATTTATGGGCTGGCGTTGCGCGGGCGACGATATCGATTGCTGCGGCTCGGGTTTGTAATTCGTGTTCAGGTAATTGCTCCAATTCCGTACCCGTTAGAATTTGTAATGGCGCACTTAAACCTAACTGCGCACCGATTGCGGCGGCGGTACTGGCATGATCGCCAGTCACCATAATGACGTGGATCCCAGCTTGCTGACATTGTGCAATGGCTTGTCTTGCCTCTTCGCGAGGGGGGTCCATAATGCCAACCAGACCTAATAACTTGAATTGGTAACTGGAAAGATCGGGGCTTGATGCTTCGTTTCCTGGTAATGGCAGCAAATTAGTATTGCTGTCAGCTTCTGCCAGTGCCAATACCCGTTGCCCTCGTGAGGCGAAGCTATCAATGGCGACTTGCCATTCATCGGAATGCAAAGGCAGTGGTCCGGCGGGTGTCCAGATGTGAGAGCAAAAAGAGAGTACGCGCTCTGGCGCACCTTTCAGTAATAACTGAAATGGGGTTTCTGAGCCTTCGGGCGCATTATGCAGCGTTGCCATATAACCATGGCTCGATTCAAACGGTATTTCCGCCAATCGAGGTGTCGCTTGCTGAACTGCTGCCGGGTCTAAGCCGGCTTTTGCCGCCAGAATAAGCAATGCGCCTTCAGTCGGATCACCATGCAATTGCCATGGCGAGGTGTTTTGATCAAAACGTGCATCATTGCAGAGGATTGCCGCCGTTGCTAGTCGTTGTAAAGTCACTTTTTGTGCTGAATTAAGTTGCTGTTGTTCCGCAGTAATATCACCTTGCGGAAGATAACCAACTCCATCGATCGCTAATTCACCATTACTAAGTTGAACCGATTGTGCGCTCATTTCATTACGGGTGAGTGTGCCGGTTTTATCGGTGCAGATCACCGAAACTGAACCCAGTGTTTCCACTGCGGGTAAACGGCGAATAATGGCTTTATGGCTGGCCATTCGTTGCACACCAATAGCCAAGGTAATGGTAATAACAGCCGGTAAACCCTCTGGAATTGCAGCAACTGCCAGCCCCACGACAGCCATAAAAAGCTCATCAATTGGATAATGACGAAAGAACCAGCCAAAGACAAAGGTGATTGCCGAAAGCACTAAAATTGCTTTAGTCAGAACATGCCCTAACTCACCAAGTTGCTTCATCAGCGGTGTCGTCAGCGGCTCGACAGAACGTAACATATCGCCAATTTTACCGATCTCGGTATTATCACCAATCGCGATAACAACACCGCGTGCCCGACCTTGCGTGACTAAGGTTCCGGCATAAAGCATACATAAGCGTTCTGCTAATGGTGTTTCCAGAGCAACGGGATCGGCTTGTTTTTGCACACTGAATGATTCGCCAGTGAGTGCACTTTCCTGAACCGCTAAATTAATGCCGTCAATTAATCGCAAGTCTGCTGGCACACGGTCACCCGATTCCAGCAATACAATATCGCCAGGAACTAATACCTCGGAGTCGACCTGCTGTCGTACGCCGTCACGTAACACATGGGTATGTACACGCAGCATATTGCGAATCGACGCTAATGCCTGCTCAGCTTTGCCTTCCTGAATGAATCCGAAAATACCATTGATGAGTACAACAGCAAAAATGACGGCGCCATCTGTCCAGCGGCCAAGTAACCAACTCATGATGGCGGCTACAATTAATACATAAATCAATACGTTATTAAATTGGCGGAACAGTTTTAACCAACTACTTTCACCGGCAGGAGGGGTAAGGCGGTTAGCACCGAATTGCTGTTGTCGTTGCTGAACTTGTTCACTGCTAAGACCATCAGCCTGAGAGTTAACCGCTTTTAAAACCTGGTCTGCGGTGCGGGTGTGAAACTGAGAAGACGAGAATGCGGGATCAGTCATCGTGCGCTCCATGTGCAATGTACGCCGGATTAGTATCCTCCTTAATCATGGCACATGGGACATAAAATCTTAAAAGTTAATAGATAAAGAAATATATAGGGAATTTAGCCATCGAATAGTATCCGTGTGAGTTACGTATCACTAATAGTAAGAAATAGTTATAAATCTTTAATAAAAGAAAGGTCTTTTCTTGTTTATGCCTTTGATCCTGTTGTATTTTACAGTTTCATTTAATTCTAAAAATTAGAGTAATAGCATGAAAAAACTGGTTTTATTTTGTTCTGCTGTAATGGCAACCACACTTCTAAATGGCTGTGCCACAGAATCATCTCGGTCTCTAGACGTACCCAAAGTTGCTTCATATGCAGTGCAATATCATGGTGTGCGCAGCCCAATTTCCGTCGGAAAATTTGATAATCGTTCAGATTATATGCGAGGAATTTTTTCTGATGGCGTTGATCGTATTGGTAGCCAGGCAAAAACAATATTAATCACGCATTTGCAGCAAACCGGACGCTTTAACGTTCTGGATCGCGACAACATGAAAGAATTGCAGGAAGAAGCAGCAATCAAGAAGCAAGCTCAGGCTCTGAAAGGCGCTACTTATGTGGTCACTGGTGATGTAACCGAATTTGGCCGTAAAGAAGTGGGTGACCATGAACTGTTTGGTATTCTTGGCCGAGGTAAATCACAAATTGCTTATGCAAAAGTGAACCTTAACATCGTTAATGTGACTACATCTGAGGTTGTATATTCATCTCAGGGCGCTGGGGAATATAGCTTGTCAAATCGTGAAATTATTGGTTTTGGTGGAACGGCAAGTTATGACGCAACTTTGACAGGGAAGGTACTTGATTTAGCCATTCGTGAAGCAGTAAACAATCTAGTTGCTGGTGTAGAGTCAGGCGCTTGGAAACCTGAAAATTAATAAAATAGGAACTAATGCATGAATTTTTCAGGTTTAAAAAAAGCCGTTATTGTATCCGGCATAATATTAATGAGCGCTTGTTCTTCTGGACCTAAACCGCTCTATAATTGGCAGGCATATCAGCCTAATGTTTATGATTATTTCCGAACAGATGGTTCATCTACTGACGAACAAATACATGCTTTGGAAGTGAATATTCAGGAAGCAGCGGCCAAATCAACAGCGGTACCACCGGGTATGCATGCTCATCTCGGTCTTCTTTATGCGAAAGCCGGACGTCAAGGGCAAGCACAGGAACAATTTGGTATTGAAAAACAATTGTTTCCAGAGTCTGCATCTTTCATGGATTTCCTGCTGACTAAAAATAAAGGAGCATTAAAATAATGAACCGTTTCGCAGGAATATTTGCCTTATTAATTGCATTAGTAATGACTGGTTGTGCAACACCAAAATCATATGATTACACTGCTTATAAGCAGAGCAGACCTAAATCTATTCTGGTATTGCCACCGCAAAATCATTCACCCGATGTGAAAGCGACCTACAGCATGCTATCGCAAGTCACCTTTCCACTTGCTGAGTCTGGCTACTATGTTTTTCCGGTTGCAGTGGTGGATGAAACTTTCCGCCAAAATGGCTTAACGGAACCAGCGGACATTCACGCGGTTGCTCCGGCGAAATTACGCCAGATTTTTGGTGCTGATGCAGCTCTTTACATTGATATCAAAGATTATGGCACATCATATATGGTGCTGAGCAGCAATACGGTTGTTACTGCTGATGCTAAGTTAGTTGATTTAAAAACAGGCCAACTACTTTGGAGTGGTACAGCAACAGCGTCTAGCGGAGAACAAGATACGAGTTCTAGTAGTTTAGTTGGCATGATGGTTCAAGCTGTGGTGAATCAAATTGCTCATACAATTACAGATAAAGGCCATGAAATAGCAGGGATCACGAGCGTACGCTTATTGTCTGCTGGTCATCCAAACGGGATATTGTTTGGGCCTAAATCACCTGCATATGGTAAAGATTAAAAATATAATTAAAACCCCGAACATGTTTCGGGGTTTTAGCGTCAGATAAACACTATTCATTGAAAATTCACACAATTCTTTGTCAGATCACCATTCAGAGCCGCCAATAGGTTCTCTACTGCCAGTTTCGACATGTCATAGCGGGTTTCGTGCGTAGCAGAGCCGATATGCGGCAGGGCGACCACATTCGGTAACGTCAGTAATTCCGAATTTACGGGTAATGGTTCTTTTTCAAACACATCTAAACCAGCACCTTTAATGACGCCGGATTTTAATGCTTCAACTAACGCAGTCTCATCAACGGACGCGCCGCGACCACCATTAATGAAAAATGCAGAAGGCTTCATTTTTGCCAAGGTATCGTGATTTATGATGTGATGGGTTTCTGGCGTGAGCGGTAAGACGTTGCAGACAAAATCGGCTTCCTTCAGCACTTCATCCAGTGAACAACGGCGGGCGTTTAATTGTTGTTCGGCTTCCGGTTTGGCTGAACGATTATAGTAAATCACGTTCATATCAAAACCAAAGTGTGCTCGTTTAGCCACGGCATAACCAATACGGCCCATGCCCAGAATGCCAATTGTTTTACCATGTACATTTGCGCCATACCAATCGGGCCCGACGCTACTTTGCCATTCTCCGTTTCTCACTTTTTCCGCCAGCTCAGTGATACGGCGCGCGGTACATAATACCAAGGTGAAAATAGTGTCAGCGGTGGTTTCGGTCAGAACACCAGGTGTATGCATCAACGCAACCCCGCGTTCTGACAATTTCGCCACATCAAAATCGTCATAGCCCACAGTAATGGTGGATGCAGCTATGAGTTTTGGTGCGGCAGCCATTAATTCATCGGTGAATTTTACACCAGTGCCGATAACACCTTCTGCCTCAGCTAACGCTTTGATAAAAGCAGCACGGTTATCTGCATTGATGCCATCAAAAAAAGTAACCTGACACTGTTCCTGCAATCGAGCGAACAGGTCATCAGGAATTTTGCGGTAAAGCACAACCTTGGGTTTCATAAATAGCTCACTCATATAATCAAGAAAAAACCGCGTATGACTGTTATTACACCTGCGCCATTGGGAGTACAAGTTATAAGAAATTTAGTTTACAGATGGCGAATAAATTAAGAAAATAGCATCGCTTTAAAGCACCTGGTTATTACTTTGGACAGAAATCCCAGTCCTAAAACTGGATTATCATTCAGAGTCGTAGCCACCTTGCCTTGTCTTCCACAGCGCACCGTTGGTTCTGATTCGCGGTGTGAACTGATCCTATAGCCATACCGAAAATGAAATCCAAAGTTAATAACTATCTGTCATTGTTATATTAATGGTTTGGAAATCGAGTATGGAACAAGACATCCTGTTTGATGAACACGATAACGAGCAATCTGCGCGTTATAAAGCGGCAAAAAAAAGTACTTGGGTCAGTGTTTTCGTCAATTGCCTGTTGACGGTCGGGCAGGTCTTTGTGGGTATCATTTCTGGCTCACAGGGTCTGATCGCTGATGGTATTCATTCGTTATCTGATCTGGTTGCTGATTTTGTGGTTCTGCTGGCTAACTACAAAAGTAAAAAAGCAGCGGATGAAGATCATCCATACGGTCATCATCGTTATGAAAATGCGGCATCGCTGGTATTAGGCGCTCTCTTGCTGGCTGTTGGTGTTGGCATGCTCTGGTCAGCAATTCATAAAATCCAGCATCCGGAATCCATTCCACACGTTCAAATTATTGCACTTTGGGTCGCGCTTGCAGCGCTAACATTCAAAGAATTACTCTTCCGTTACATGCTGGCTGTTGCTAAAAGAGTTAGATCCAGCATGCTGGTGGCGAATGCCTGGCATGCACGTTCTGATGCGGCCTCATCGTTAGTGGTGGCGATTGGTATAGGCGGTAATTTACTCGGATACGCAATATTTGATCCATTAGCGGCATTGATTGTCGGCGTGATGGTCGCGAAGATGGGTTATTCATTCATGTGGGATTCATTGCATGACCTGATGGATCGTGCAGCGGATGCAGAAACAGAAGAAAAGATAAAAGCCACTCTCTTGAGCACCTCTGGGGTATCAGGCATTCATGATTTAAAAACCCGTAAAATGGCAGATTTAGTGGTCGTCGATGTGCATTTAGAAATAGACGGTACTTTATCTGTCAAGGAAGGTCATGACATCGCTGTTGCAGCCAGAAAAGCGGTATTGGACAGTTATCCAGTTTTAAATGTGATGACACATGTAGATCCAGTATCATTGAAATCAGTAGGTTAGTTTCTCGACTTACTGTTGTATGGATGATCTATGAGAGGAATTACCGCTCATAGATCAATGATATTTTGCTGGAATATTGAATGTGATGTCGTTGCATAACGATAACCACTATTGTGGTCTGGACACGACGCCTTCAATGATGTCAGTGTTCTGCGAATCAATAATGAACCACCTGCCGGCTTCTCTGTGTAATATGTTCAGCAGGATGCCATTGCGCTCTGGTAGCGGTGTTCCGTCAGGCGTGACGTGGCCTTCGAGCTTCCAATGACACCGTGTGATCGCGATTTGTGGCGCTGGAAATCGGATGAATACTTCCTCGATAGTCAACCGACTGTTCTTAAAGATGGTTTGGTGTGTAAATTCGTGAGCAGCCTTGATCTCTGCCCGACCTTTCCACCACAGGCCAACAACATTCACGAATTCGGCGTCTTCTGAGAACAACTCCGCAAATGCGTTCATATCGTGTCTGTTCCAGCATTCGGCGAAAGACTCGACGACCTGTCTGGCTTCTGTGATTTCTACTGACATGGCGATGATCCTCCGACGGCCTGGAACATACTGCCCGTTTGCATGTGCTCATTAACGCGTGTTTGCATTACAACGCTATTTTATGTTCTCGTCACCGTGCCATACATGACCGGCATTACACGCCTTGGCAACTTCATGACAAGGGTCATTGCCATGGAGTTGGAAGAAATGCTTATCGTTCTGAGTCAAAAACGAAGCCATAGCAGGCGTTATTTTGGTCAAAACCTCACCCGCGGTAACGCCAGCCACATGGTAATCGGAGGTTAGATATTCGAGAACCTTTTCTCGACTGTTCATAATCACCTCTATGAACTGATGGATCCTCTTTTAAAGATAGCAGCGGACGAGTGACTCTTCCAACATCACTGGAGTTAAAGTGTATTGTCGCTATCAAGGGCTGCTGCTACCCGGCTTTGAAGCAGCGGTAACAGTTCTTTCTCAAACCACGGATTACGTTTAAGCCAGAGATTGTTACGCGGGCTTGGATGCGGCAGCGGAACTACATTGGGCCAATATTTTGGCCAGGCTTGAACGGTTTCAGTTAACGTTCCGGTCTCATTGGGCAGGTGATAGGCCTGCGCATAACGACCGATGACCAACAGGCACGAACATCAGTGAGTAGTGATTCGATCGTGGACATGTCGGCGTCTCTCGCTGCTGATTAAGTTGAAGTATTGCGCAATATCCCCGTTTAGCGATATCCAAAATTGTGCGCTATTAGGGCGTCCCATTTTCATTATTGTTCAATTGTGGTGCATTTTGTTGACTATTCCCAAGAAAAGCCTTTGTTATCAAGTTGTTTAAAACGGCATGAAACTTGTATTAAAAATATTAAATTAGATTTGGGACATCGACGTCCGCGCTCTCTTGAAGGGCCGGACGTTTTTTATTTTTGAGAGGCAAGGATGAGTCGTGTTCATACCAGTTGCACTTATTGTGGCGTCGGTTGTGGGATCACGGTAGATGATGCCAAAACATTAACAGGTGATACAGAGCATCCTGCAAACAGCGGGGCGTTGTGTGTCAAAGGCGGTAGTTTGCTGGAAACGCTGGCGTTTCCTAATCGTCTGTTATACCCGCGATTACATGGTCAACAGGTAGATTGGGATACTGCACTCGATGAAATGGCAACACGTTTTAGCCAGATCATTGCGGAAACCGGGCCGGAATCGGTCGCTTTTTATGTGTCCGGTCAGCTGCTCACTGAAGATTATTATGTGGCTAACAAGCTGATGAAAGGCTTCATCGGGGCTGCAAATATTGATACCAATTCCCGCCTTTGTATGTCTTCGGCGGTGATGGCGCACAGCCGTGCGTTTGGTGAAGACGTGGTGCCGGGTTGTTATGACGATCTGGAACTGGCGGATCTGCTGGTCATTGCCGGTGCGAATACCGCGTGGACACATCCGGTGATCTTCCGCCGTATCCAGCAAGCGCGAGCACGTCGTCCGGAAATGAAAATGGTGGTGATTGACCCGCGTAAAACCATGACCGCCGAGCAGGCCGATTTACATTTAGCGGTGCGCCCCGGTAGCGATGTTTGGTTATTTAACGGATTAAGTCGTTATCTGCTGGAACACGATCTGGTTGATAACGTTTATATCGAAAATCATGTGAATGGCTTTAGTGAACTGCATGCACTGGTTATGGCGCCAGAATATGAGCTGGCAAAGGTCGCGGAAAAATGCGGATTAACCATCAGCGAATTGCAGACCTTCTACCGTTGGTTTGGTGAGAATGAAAAAGCAGTGACGCTGTTTTGTCAGGGCATCAATCAATCGAATCAGGGCACTGACAAAGGCAATAGCATTATTAACCCGCATCTGTTGACGGGGCGTATCGGCAAGCCGGGTGCATCACCATTTTCGATGACCGGACAGCCAAACGCTATGGGTGGCCGTGAAGTGGGCGGGCTGGCAACGCAGTTAGCCTCACACATGACGTTCAACGATGAAAACTGCGATCGCGTGGCTCGTTTCTGGAATGCGCCAAACATTGCCCGTAAACCGGGCTTAAAAGCCGTGGATATGTTTAAAGCGCTGGGTGAGGGCAAGATCCGCGCATTGTGGGTCATTGCGACGAACCCGGCGGTGTCGCTGCCCGACTCGGTTCAGGTGCGCGAAGCGCTGGCGAAATGTGAATTTCTGGTGGTGTCTGAAATGACACCGAAAACTGATACCGCGCAGTTTGCACATCTGTTATTACCTGCGGCTGGCTGGGGCGAACGTTCCGGCACAGTCACCAATTCTGAACGCTGCATGACACGTCAGCGTGCGTTTACGCAAGCGCCGGGCGAGGCAAAACCAGATTGGTGGGCGTTAACCCAATTAGGTAAACGTCTGGGTTTTGCCGATGCATTCAATTACGACAACACTGCCGATATTTTCCGTGAACATGCTGAGTTGTCTGGTTTTGAAAATAGCGATCGTCAGTTTGATATCTCGGCGTTGGCAACGATGACCGATGATGAGTATGAACAATTCACACCGCGCCAGTGGCCGTTGCCTGCGGGCAAGACAGTAGAAAGCCGCCGCCTATTTACCGATGGTGCGTTCTCGACCTTCAATGGCTGCGCCAATCTGGTGCCGGTAACCCCGCAAGAGCCAATACTCAAACGTAAAGCAGAACGTCAGGAAGGCAGCTGGTTGTTAAATACCGGTCGTCTGCGTGATCAATGGCACACCATGACGCGTACCGGTCATCTGCCGCGTTTAATGGAAACAGAACCGCTGCCAAAAGTGTATGTAAACCATCAAACCATTCTGAACAGTGGGTTTACCGAAGGCGCACTGATCCGCATTAATTCTCTGCAAGGTTCGGTGATGACCTTACTGGGGCGTGATGATGGCCTGCGCGATGGTGAAGCGTTTATGCCGATGCACTGGTCAGATGATTTTTCATCCTGCTCGGGGGTCAATCGCTTGGTGGCGCCAGTTACCGATGCGGTTTCTGGTCAACCGCAATTTAAGCAAACTGAAGTGGTAGCTGAAGCAGTTGATGTGAAATGGCATGGCCTCTGGGTCGGGCAGCATGAACCGGAATTAGAAGTAAGCTGGTGGGCGCGTCGTCCGCTCGATGCGGGGGAATGTCGCCGCCTGACTGATGAAACACGTACAGCTGAACAAGTCTGGTTCCAGCTGGCGCAACAAGGCCGGTGGTTACGCTTACCGCTGAAAGGCGGCTGGCTGGCGGTAAAACTGAATCAAGGCCGTATCATTGGTTTATTGCTGGTGAGCACCACACATCAGCAGGTAAATATCGATCTGCTGGCGGGCTTACTCGGTCTGCCGATGAACAGCACAGCGCTGTCTACCACGTTGGAACAAGCGCTGGCGGGCGATAGCCGCATGATTTGCTCTTGTTTCCGCGTCAGTGAGAAACAGATCGTCGATGCAATTGGCGAGCAGGGTATTTCTGAATTAAGTGGCCTGCAAAGTTTGCTGCGTTGCGGTACGAATTGCGGCACCTGTGTCGTGGAATTGAAGAAATTGCTGCATAAACACACCAGCGTTAGTGAAGTTTAGTCGCCAGAGATGAGGGCCAGAAAATGAAAGGATTTGTTTCGTTAGTTGGGGCCGGCCCCGGTGATCCAGACCTGTTGACGGTAAAAGCGCTGCGCTCTATTCAGCAAGCGGATGTGGTGGTGTTTGATCGTTTGGTCAGTGATGACATTCTGCAACTGATCCCTGTGTCAGCGGCACGTTACGATGTTGGTAAACGTTGTGGGCAGCCCAGCCTGAAGCAGGAAGATATTTCAGAATTACTGGTGACACTGGCAGGAAAATACAAACGAATTGTTCGCCTCAAGGGCGGTGATCCGTATGTGTTTGGCCGTGGTGGTGAAGAAGCACTCTTGCTGGTGGCGAATGGCGTGCCGTTTGAAGTCGTGCCAGGAATTACCGCTGCCATTGGTTGTGCGGCAGCAACCGGTATTCCGCTAACGCATCGCGGGTTATCTCGTTCGGTGACGCTGGTAACGGGTCATGTGCAAGATGGCAGTGAATTTCATGGCTGGAGTGGTTTAGTCAAAGCAGGTGGCACGTTGGTGTTTTATATGGGGCTCGAGCGCGCAACGGAATTGCGCCGCGGGCTGTTGCAAGCGGGTGCACCGGCTGATCTGCCGATTGCCTTAGTCGTGGCTGGTACCACGCGTCAGCAGCGCGTTGAGGTCACGACATTGGCGTGTCTGGAGCAAACCGCACATACTTTAACTGGGTTAACGCCAGTTTTGATGATCATGGGTGAGGTGGTTCAGTTACGAGCCGAGTTAGGTGATATGGCAGAAACCTTACTGCAATCGGTCGCCTAGATCTTCTATTAGGAATCATGGATGAGTTATTCGAAGATCCTGATTTATAGCGACGATATAGCCCAGGCAAACCGCCTGGGTTTGTTATTAAGTCGTTATGGTCATGAGCCTTATTTAGTCCGGCAAATCGACCCTATGCACCCGCCGGGTGGTATTCATGGGGTGATGATTGATTGCCGGCGTTTACCTGCCGAATGGCGCTTAGTGGCATCGGCCTTGGCCAGCCAAGGGCTGCCAGTGGTGGTGTTTATGGAAAATTTGCCTGAAAACCAACAACAAGTATTACTGGAATCGGGCGTCACGCTGGTGCCGCATCGGGTCGAAGAGAAAGAGCCGGTAGAAAGCTGGCTGAAACAAGCGCGTCTGCAACAAGACGTGATGCGCAAGCAGCAACTGGCGGTCGATGATCTCTCCAAACGGTTGGAAGAGAACAAGCTGGTGCAGCAAGCTAAAGCGCGTTTAATGAAAGTGCAGGGCTTAGATGAAGAGACCGCTTATAAAGTAATGCGTTCTACCGCAATGAAGAATCACCAGACTATGGGTGATCTTGCTCGCAAAATTCTCGCCACGCTGGTTGACTGATCCGGTGCGAATGCACCGATTTGAGACATAACTTCTTATAAAATTGTTAAAAATGCATAAAAAAGCCATCTTTTAAGGGCTTTTCAGATTGGCACGAAAGCTGAATGTATCAAATTTGTAAACGGATCAGCCAACGACGGCTTCCTACAATTTGGTAACTCAGGCAATGACGCCTCACTGGAATTAACCAGTGAGGCGTTTTTTTTTGGAGCAATGGAATGATCACATTAAAACGCAATGCAGTGGCTCTGATGGTAAGTGCAGTATTAGTTTCAACTGCGGTGCAGGCGCAGGTTGGCGCCCCTGAGAAGGAAGAGCTGAAATTAGGTTTCATCAAGTTAACCGACATGGCGCCACTGGCCGTGGCCTATGAAAAAGGTTATTTCGAAGATGAAGGGCTGTATGTCACGCTGGAAGCGCAAGCCAACTGGAAGGTGTTGCTCGATCGCGTGATCACCGGTGAATTAGACGGTGCACACATGCTGGCCGGCCAACCGCTGGGCGCCACTGTGGGTATCGGCACCAAAGCGGATGTTGTGACGGCGTTCAGCATGGATCTGAACGGTAATGCCACCACCGTTTCCAACAAAATCTGGGAAGCGATGAAAGCCAACGTACCAAAGAGTGCAGATGGTAAACCGGTGCATCCAATCAAAGCCGATGCTTTGAAACCAGTCGTTAAATCTTACAAAGACCAAGGTAAAGCCTTCAACATGGGTATGGTGTTCCCGGTTTCCACCCATAACTATGAGTTACGTTATTGGCTGGCTGCGGGCGGTCTGAACCCTGGCTTTTATGCACCGTTGAAAGGCGATAACACCGGACAACAACAAGCCGATGTGTTGCTGTCAGTGACACCACCGCCACAAATGCCAGCCACGTTAGAAGCGGGCACCATCTTAGGTTACAGCGTCGGTGAACCCTGGAACCAGGCTGCGGTCGCGAAAGGTATCGGTGTGCCGGTCGTGACTGATGATGATGTCTGGCACAACAACCCCGAGAAAGTGTTCGGCGTGTCGAAAGCCTGGGCAGACAAATATCCCAATACTCACATTCATTTAGTGAAAGCGTTGATCCGCGCTGCTTACTGGCTGGATCAAAACAACAACGGCAATCGTCAGGAAGCAGTCAGCATGCTGGCCAAACCTGAATACGTGGGCGCTGATGCCAAAGTGATCGCAAATTCCATGACGGGCACCTTTGAATTCGAAAAAGGTGATAAGCGTCCGGCTGCTGATTTCAACATCTTCTTCCGTCATAACGCGACCTACCCGTATTACTCCGATGCGATTTGGTATCTGACACAAATGCGTCGTTGGGGTCAGTTGCCAGAAGCGAAATCAGACAACTGGTATGCCGATATCGCGAAGAAAGTCTATCAGCCGGAAGTGTATCGTCAGGCAGCAGAAGAGTTGGTTGCAGAAGGCAAAATGAAGGCCAGCGATTTCCCGGATTTTGCCAAAGAAACCGGCTACAAAGCACCCGACAATAAGTTCATCGACGGTATTACCTACGATGGTCACAAACCTAACGATTATCTGAAGCAATTCCCGATTGGCTTAAAAGGCGATCAGAAGCTGTAAATTTTTAGGTTAAGGCTGAAGTAAGGAGAATTAACCATGTCAGCATTACTGAATATCAAATGGCAAAATATGGCGTTTCCATTCGTGGGTCTGCTTGTATTCCTGTTCTTTTGGCAAATTGCCGCCAGTCAGGTCACAACCACGCTGGGCTCTTTACCGGGCCCCGTAGCAACCGCCCAGCAATTTATGGGTTTGGTCGATGAGCATGAAGCAGAACAACAAAAGAAAACCGCCTTTTATCAACGTCAGGAGCAACGTAATGCTGACAAGTTAAAAGCCGACCCTGCTTTCAAAGTAACGGTGCGCCCGTATACCGGGCGTCCAACCTTCTTTGATCAGATCACCACCAGCTTGATCACAGTCGCGACCGGCTTCTTGGTTGCCAGTCTGATCGCCATTCCGATGGGCATCATTCTGGGTCTGAATCAATGGATGTATCAGGCGCTGAATCCGGTGATCCAGATCCTGAAACCGATCTCACCTCTGGCTTGGTTGCCGCTGGTGACCATGGTGGTGAGTGCGGTCTATTCCAGTGATAACCCGATGGTGGCGAAGTCATTCATCAACTCCGCATTCACTGTAACCCTGTGTAGCCTGTGGCCAACACTGCTGAACACCACTGTGGGTGTTGCCAACATCGATCCTGACCTGAAAAACGTTAGCCGTGTATTGAAACTCGACCCGCTGACACATGTGCGCAAAATTGTACTGCCATCCGCGATCCCGATGATTTTCACCGGTCTGCGCCTGTCGCTGGGCGTAGCGTGGATGGTGCTGATTGCGGCTGAAATGCTGGCGCAAAACCCAGGCTTGGGCAAGTTCGTATGGGATGAATTCCAGAACGGCAGCGCACAGTCACTGGCGCGCATTATGGTTGCTGTGGTTACGATTGGTGTCATCGGGTTCATGCTGGATCGCAGCATGCTGCAACTGCAGAAATGGTTCTCTTGGGATAAACGCAGTGAACTGCGCTAATTAATAGGGATATTGAAAATGAGCAAAACCTATCTCGATTTAAGTGCCGTGGGCATGCGTTTTAAAACCGACAAAGGCTTTTTTGAAGCACTGGTTGATGTGAACCTGAAAATCGCCAAAGGCGAGTTTATCTCCCTGATCGGCCACTCCGGTTGCGGTAAGAGTACCGTGCTGAATCTGGTCGCTGGTCTGACTGAAGCAACCGCTGGCGGCATCATTCTCGATGGCCGTGAGGTCGATGGCCCCGGCCCGGAACGTTCAGTCGTGTTCCAAAACCACGCGCTGCTGCCATGGTTATCGGTCTACCAGAACGTCGAACTGGCGGTGCGTCAGGTAATGAAAGAGGCCAGCAAAAAAGAGATTGAAGAGAAAGTGCGTTACTACCTGTCACTGGTGCAGATGGATCACGCGCTGGATAAGAAACCGCATGAGATCTCTGGCGGTATGAAACAACGTGTCGGTATTGCCCGTGCGTTGTCAATGTCACCAAAAGTGCTGCTGATGGATGAACCCTTTGGTGCACTGGATGCACTGACCCGTGCGCATTTGCAAGATTCAGTGATGGAAATTCAAGCCGAGCTGAACAACACCGTCATCATGATCACGCATGACGTGGATGAAGCGGTGCTGTTGTCTGATCGCATCGTGATGATGACCAATGGCCCATCGGCCACGGTGGGTGAGATCCTGAATATCGATCTGCCGCGTCCGCGTGATCGGGTTGAATTAGCCGATAACCCGCATTACCACCATTTACGCCAACAAGTGCTGAGTTTCCTGTATGAAAAACACAGCAAAGTAACCCGTTTGAAAACGGCTAAAACGACAAAAAGCAGTGCGGTCGCTTAGGGAACCATTATGAAACAAGATAATAAATTTAATATGCTGTCATTTACCGGCAAAATGAAGATTCTTCATCTGAGTTGGATGGCCTTTTTTATCACCTTTGTGGTGTGGTTTAACCATGCGCCGTTACTGGGTTTGATCGCTAAATCCCTCAATATCAGCATGGCGGAAGTAAAAACGCTGTTGATCCTGAACGTGGCATTAACCATTCCGGCTCGTATCATTATCGGGATGCTGACCGATAAATTCGGCCCGCGTCTGACCTACAGTTTTTTACTGTTTGCAGGCAGCATTCCCTGCTTCTGGTTTGCGTTTGCCACCGATTTTGCCCAGCTGGCGATGGCCCGATTACTACTCGGTTTTGTCGGGGCGGGTTTTGTTATCGGCATCCGCATGGTCAGCGAATGGTTTCCGGCCAATGAACTGGGCATCGCGGAAGGCATCTACGGCGGCTGGGGGAATTTCGGCTCGGCTGCCGCAGCCATTTTGCTGCCCACGATCGCCTTGTTTTTTGGTGGCGCTGATGGCTGGCGTTATGCGGTGGCCATTTCCGGTCTGATTTGTCTGGTGTTCAGTTTTATCTGGTATTTCAACGTTTCTGATTCACCGAAAGGTTCCACCTATTTTAAATCCAAAAAAATGGGTGGTTTGGAAGTGACCAGCAAAGGCGATTTCTTCTTCCTGCTGCTGATGAAACTGCCCATGTATATCGCACTGGTGCTAGTAACCTGGAAATTGTCACCGCACGGTGTTGCGTTGATAACTAACTCTATGGCTTCTGGCGTTTACGCCATCCTTGCGGCGATTTTGGTTTACGACTGTTTCTGTGTTTATAAAGTTAACAAAGAGATCTTTCATACGCCGGTACCGGAAATTCAGCGTTACCAATTTAAACAGGTTGCGGCAGTCAATATTCTGTATTTCACCACCTTTGGTTCTGAGTTGGCGGTGGTGTCTATGCTGCCGCTGTTTTTCGCCGACGTGTTTAAGCTGGATATGGTGTATGCCGGTCTGGTCGGTTCACTGTTTGCCTTTATGAATCTGGTAGCGCGCCCTTGCGGTGGCTGGTTGAGCGACCATTTTGGCCGTAAGAAAACCTTAATGTTTGTGATTGCAGGTCTGGCGACAGGCTATTGCGCCATGTCGATGATCACGAGTGCATGGCCGTTATTGCTCGCGGTGCTGGTCGTTATCACCTGTTCATTTTGTGTGCAGGCCGGCTGTGGTGCGGTATTTGCGGTGGTGCCACTGATTAAACGTCGTTTGACCGGCCAAATCGCGGGCATGACCGGTGCTTATGGTAATACCGGCGGTGTGTTCTTCCTGACAGTGCTTTCATTCGTTGATTATTCCACATTCTTTCTGGTGATAGCCGCGACCGCAATTTTAGGGATCATGGCAATCTTGTTTATGAACGAACCGCGCGGCCATATGGCGGAAATAAACGATGATGGCACGGTAGAACTTATCAAAGTCAGTTAATCTTAAGGTAATTCAAACGGCTATTCATGAATAGCCGTTTCTTTATTCCTAAAATTTGATTCCAGTAACTGTGGATGTAACACATGGCAAAATCCCTTCAGGTTCGGGTTGGTGGATATTCAATTGCTGGGCAAAAAGCCATCAATCAGGATGCGTTTGCCGTTAAGATCCCTGAGCATCATGAGCTGGACTATAAAGGGGTAGTGGCCGTGATTGCCGATGGCGTCAGCAGTTGTGAAGACTCGCACATTGCCAGCCAGACTGCCGTCACCAGCTTCATCAATGATTATCTAAGCACCTCACCGAACTGGAGTGTTAGCACCAGTGCTTCCAAAGTAATTACCAGCTTGAACCGTTGGCTGTATCAGAAAAATCAGCAAAATCATGGCGTCAAAGACAGCATGCTGACGACCTTCACCGCTGCTGTGATTAAATCGTCCACGCTGCATGCGTTTCATGTTGGCGACACCCGCATCTATCTTTACAGCAATCAACAACTCGAAAAATTGACTACCGATCATGTCGCGACCAGCGGCAAACGCACGCACCTGACGCGTGCGCTGGGGGCTGATTCCCATCTGGAAGTGGATTATTTAAAGCGCCTGCTCAATGAAGGGGATCGCATCATTCTCACCTCCGATGGCGTGCATGGTGTGCTGACGCCGGAGGTGATGCGCGATATTCTTGCTCGTGAGCATGATCTGGATACACAAGCCAAAGCACTGGTGGATCTGGCGTTATACAAAGCCAGCGACGATAACCTCACCGTGCTGATTCTCGCCGTCGATTCGCTGCCAAATGAAACACTGGATGAAACCCAGCAGCGGTTGACCCAATTGCCGATTCCACCGGTGTTGCAGGTGGGGAATAAAATCGATGGTTATGAAGTGCTGGATATTATCTTCAGCGGTACGCGCAGCCATATGTATAAAGTCCGAGACATAGAAACCGACGCGCTGTTTGTGCTCAAAGCGCCATCGGAATATTTCACCGAAGATCTGCTGTATCTGGATGGTTTTATCCGTGAAGAGTGGGTCGGCTTGACGATTGATCATCCGAACGTGATGAAAACCTATAAGCCGTTGCGGCCGAAACAGTTTATGTATTATCTGGGCGAATACATTGTTGGCTGTGATTTAAGAACCTGGATCAATGAACACCCTGAGCCAGCCTTAACCGAGGTCAGAGAGATCACCAAACAGATCATCGCCGGATTACGCGCCTTTCAGCGAAACGACATGGTGCATCAGGATCTAAAACCGGAAAATATCATGCTCACCACTGAGGGCAAGGTCAAGATCCTCGATTTTGGTACCGTGCTGATCGCGGGCAGTCAGGAGATGAATTCCCCGCTGGATAAGTCGATCCCGCAGGGGAGTGTGAATTACATTGCACCGGAATATCTGATGGGATTATCTGGCACCATGCGTTCTGATCTGTTTTCGTTAGGCGTCATTGTCTATGAGATGCTGGTTGGCAAGCTGCCTTATAAAGAACGCTCGCCGCGCGCGGGCAAATTAAACAGTTATGCCGAATTGACCTATACGCCGGGCAAATACTTCCGCAAAGATCTGCCGGTCTGGGTTGATGCCGCATTACAAAAAACACTGCAGCCAGATCCGGAAAATCGTTATGAGGCATTTTCCGAGTTTTTTACTGATATTTCGGCACCGAACCGGGCGCTGGAAGCCGATTTACAGCATCGGCCTATATTGGAACAAAACCCGGTTTTATTCTGGAAACTGACAGCCTTGGCTTTGTTACTGGGAAATCTGATCCAGATGTTCTATCGCATTTTTAATGCAGGCTAGGTCACAGAATCTTCGCCATGCTGGTTGACTGATCTGGTGCAATTGCACCGTCGTGAATCATGAAAAACCATTAAAACCCTTAAAAATACATCTAAAAGCTATGTTTTACAGGAATTTTAAAACTGGCATGAAAGCTGAATGTATCTAAATTGTTAACGGATTAGCCAACCTGTCTTCCCTGAACTTGGCTTTCCAACAATTTGGTCACTCAGGCAATGACGCCTCACTGGTTAATTCCAGTGAGGCGTTTTTTTTGAGCATTACGTCCAGCAGGTGCTGACACAGTAACCCGCGTGAAGAGTGCTAGAACCACTAAAACGGATTTAATTGGAATCGATCCAATCAAAAATAGTGCCGTAGTTTAAGGAACATAAACATGAGCAAGCAACGTCTGTTAGTCGTCGGTAACGGCATGGTTGGCCACCATTTTGTTGAACAACTGGTCAATGCGGGTGGTCTGGAACAATTCGAAGTCACCGTATTAGGTGCAGAGCCTGATAGCGCCTATGACCGGGTACATCTGTCCGAAGTTTTCGGCGGTCGTGCACCGAAAGAGCTGCAGATGGCTGATCCGGAATGGTATGCCGAAAAAGGCGTGTCACTGATCCTGAGCTGTAAAGCCGAGTCGCTGGATCTGGCAAACAAGACTATTACTTCCGAACAGGGCGAATCTTATGTTTTTGACAAAATGGTATTGGCAACCGGTTCTTATCCGTTCGTTCCACCTATTCCTGGTCACGAGCGTAAAGGTTGCTATGTCTATCGCACGCTGGCTGACCTGGATGAAATCCGTGATGCCTGTGCTGGTGGCCGCACCGGTGTGGTTGTTGGTGGCGGTTTGCTGGGGCTGGAAGCGGCTAACGCGTTGCGTCTGCTCGGTCTGGAAACGCACGTCATTGAATTCGCACCACGCCTGATGCCGGTGCAGCTTGATCCGGTAGCCGGTGATCTGCTGAAAAACAAAATTGGTAGCTTGGGCGTTAAAGTGCACGTCGATACCGCCACCGACAAAATCGTCGATGGGGAAGGCGCGCTGCACCGCATGATGTTTAAAGACGGTACCCATCTCGAAACCGATGTGATCCTGTTCTCTGCTGGTATTCGTCCAGAAGATCGTCTGGCCCGTCAGGCCGGCCTGACGGTGGGTGAGCGCGGTGGTATCACCATTGATGAACAGTGCGTAACTTCGCATCCGGATATTCTGGCTATCGGCGAGTGTGCGCTGTGGTCCGGTAAGATTTTTGGTCTGGTGGCACCAGGCTATCAGATGGCCCGCTCTGCGGTCAGCACACTGTTGGGTGGTGAAACCCGCTTCAAAGGTGCGGATATGAGCACCAAGCTGAAGCTGATGGGTGTTGATGTGGGCGCTATCGGTGACAGCCATGCCGCCACTGCCGGCTCACAAGAATTACTGCTGCTGGATCGTCCGTCTGGCATCTACAAAAAGCTGGTTACTGATGAAACTGGCAAATTTCTGCTCGGTGCGATCCTGATTGGCGATAACAGCGATTACGACCAACTGCTGCAATTCTATCTGAACAAGATGGAACTGCCAGATCCAGCTCTGTCTTTGCTGTTACCGGAAGGTGGTAGTGCGAAACCTACTTCACTGGCGCTGCCAGATACGGCGACCATCTGTTCTTGCCATAACGTCACTAAGGGTGATGTGGTGGCGGCCGTTAAAGCCGGTAATCACACCGTTGCCGATGTGAAATCTTGCACTAAAGCGGGCACTGGTTGTGGTGGTTGTTCAAACCTGCTGAAACAGGTTGTCGATCAAACGCTGACCGAGTTGGGCATGGAAGCGAACAATCACGTTTGTGAACACTTCGCGTTTACCCGTCAGGAACTGTTCCACCAGATCCGTGTGGGTGAGCTGAAAAGTTTTGAGCAAGTGTTAAGCAAACACGGTCAGGGTCGCGGTTGTGATGTCTGCAAACCCATGATTGGTTCCATCATGGCGTCACTGTGGAATGACCATATTCTGGAAAAAAAGCACCAGCCTTTGCAGGACACCAATGATGCGTTCCTCGGTAACCTGCAAAAAGACGGCACTTATTCCATCGTGCCACGTATTGCCGGTGGTGAAATTACCCCTGACAAATTGATTGTGCTGGGTCAGGTGGCGAAGAAATATAACCTCTACACCAAGATCACCGGTGGTCAGCGTGTTGATTTGTTCGGTGCCCGTGTCGATCAACTGCCTGTGATTTGGCAAGAACTGGTTGATGCGGGTTTTGAAACCGGTCATGCCTACGGCAAATCACTGCGTACTGTGAAATCGTGTGTCGGTTCGACTTGGTGTCGTTACGGCGTGAAAGATTCTGCTGGTATGGCGGTCACATTAGAGAATCGCTACAAAGGCATTCGTGCGCCACACAAAATCAAATTTGCGGTTTCCGGTTGCACCCGTGAATGCGCCGAAGCACAAAGCAAAGATTTTGGTGTGATTGCCACTGAAAAAGGCTGGAACTTGTATGTCTGTGGTAACGGCGGGATGCGCCCACGCCATGCCGATCTGTTCGCCACTGATTTAAGCGATGAAGACTTAATCAAATACATCGATCGTCTGATGGTGTTCTACATCCGCACCGGTGACCGTTTGCAACGTACTTCCGTGTGGATGGAAAACATGGAAGGCGGTCTGGACTACCTGAAATCGGTCATTATCGACGACAAACTGGGTATTACCGCTGAACTGGAAGACCAGATGCAGCACCTGATTAATACCTACCAGTGTGAATGGAAAACCACGCTGGAAGACCCAGAAAAAATGAAGCGTTTTGCTCCATTCGTAAACAGTGATGAAGCCTATATGCCACCGCGTCAAATCGTTCGTGAGCAGGCAATTCCGAAACAAGATGAAGAACTTATTTTGATTAAGGAGCTGGTATGAGCTGGCAGAAAATCTGTGAAGTAAACGATCTGGTGGAACATTCTGGCCGTACTGCTTTGGTAGCCGGCAAACAGGTTGCGGTGTTCTATATCCCTAATGAAATACCGTCTGTGTATGCACTGGATAACTGGGACCCGCTGGGTGAGGCGTTTGTGTTATCCCGTGGCATCGTTGGTGATATTCAGGGTGAATTATGTGTCGCGTCTCCCCTGTATAAACAGCATTTTGCACTGACAGACGGGCGTTGTTTAGATACCCCTGACATTGCCGTGAAAAGCTGGCCGGTGGAAGTGCGCGGTGAAGAGATCTGGTTAAAAGCGATATAAGGAAGTTGAAATGAGTTGCTGTGATGCAGGTGCAATGAGTGTTCAGGAAGCATTAAACACAATGCTGGCGCAAATCACGCCAGTCAGCGAGTGCATCACAGTGTCTCTGGCAAATTCACAGAGGCATATCTTAGCGGAGGACGTGCTTTCTCCGCTGAATATGCCTCCATTCGACAATTCCGCGATGGATGGTTATGCCTTTCGTTTTGCGGAATGGGTAGAAGGGCAAGCATTAGCCATTGCCGGAACCGCATTGGCGGGGCAACCATTTACGGGGGATATTCCTGCCGGTGCTTGTTTACGTATCATGACCGGTGCGCAGGTGCCTGTGGGGTTAGACACTGTGATCATGCAGGAACACACGGCGCAAACTTCGGAAGGCGTGTTGTTTACTCAGCCACCAAAACCCAAAGCCAACATTCGTTATTTGGGCGAAGAAATTCGCACCGGCGATGTGGTGCTAAAAGCAGGCTCGCGTCTGCATGCCCGCGCATTACCGTTGCTGGCGACACTGGGGCTGCCGGAGGTGAAAGTGCGCCGCCGTCTGAAAGTTGCCATTTTCAGCACCGGTGATGAATTAAAACTGCCGGGCACGCCATTACAAGCCGGTGAAATCTACGACTCTAACCGTTACGGCATCGAAGCCATGCTGAACCGGATGGGCATTGAATGTCTGAATCTGGGCATCATTCCTGATGATCCGGCGCAACTGCGCGATACCTTTATGCAGGCAGCACAATCTGCCGATGCCATTATTACCTCGGGTGGTGTTTCCGTCGGTGAAGCCGATTACACCAAAGATCTGCTGCTGGAGTTGGGCGAAGTCGGTTTTTGGTCGGTGGCGATGAAACCGGGTAAACCCTTTGCTTATGGCAAAATCAAAGAGAAATATTTCTTTGGTTTGCCGGGAAATCCGGTTTCGGCATTCGTTACTTTTTACCAACTGGTGCAACCGGCCTTGCGCAAACTGGCGGGTGAAATTGTTGTTGCGCCATTACGCATTCCTGTCATTGCGGAACACAATTTCCGCAGTGCGAAAAATCGTGTTGATTTCCAACGTGGTGTGATCAGTGTGAATGCTGATGGGCTGATCACGGTGCGCTCTACCGGTGCACAAGGTTCCGGCATGTTCACATCACTATGTGCCGCCAATTGTTTCGTTATCGTGGAAAAAGATGTTTTAGCGGGCACATCCGTTACCGTTGAGTTGTTTAACGAGATCGTGAGCTGAGGTGGAGCATGAAAGAGCTGACTGATCAGGAACTGCTGCGTTATCACCGACAGATCAATCTGCGTAGTGTGGATATTGACGGCCAGACGGCGCTGAAAAATGCACGTGTGCTGGTGGTCGGCTTGGGAGGTCTGGGCTGTGCCGCCGCGCAATATCTAACCACCGCCGGTGTTGGGCAATTGACGCTGGTCGATGGCGATACGGTTGATGTGTCGAATCTGCAACGGCAGGTGTTACATCATGATGCCCGTATTGGCATGAACAAGGCGGAATCCGCACGACAGACCTTAGCGGTGTTAAATCCGCATTGTCAGTTTGAAGTGATCCCATGTTATCTGGATGAATCCTCGGCTTTGTCGCTGGTGGCAGCACACGATCTGGTGCTCGACTGTAGTGACAATCTGGATACCCGAAATTTATTAAATCTGACCTGCTTTCATCAGCAAACCCCGCTGGTTTCCGGTGCTGCGATCCGCTTCGAAGGTCAGGTTGCTGTTTTTCGCTGGCTGCAAGACGAACCCTGCTACCACTGCTTCAGCCAGTTTTTTTCTTCTCCATCTTCCACAAATCAAGGTCAAAGCTGCGTCGAAGCCGGCGTACTGGCGCCGATAGTGGGCGTGGTCGGTAGTTTACAAGCCATGGAGGCTTTGAAATTACTGATGAAGGCCGGAACACCATTGAGCGGTCAGTTGTTGTTGATCGATGGCTTAAGCGGGCAGTTCCGGTCGATGAAATTGCAAAAAAATAGTGATTGCCCGATTTGTGGGAATAGTCATTAAGCGGATGGGGAAAGCGGACGAACTCATACTCTGAGATCGACCCGCCGTAAACCCATCCATGGGGGCTTGAGTGCCGCATCCTTGCGGCACTCAATCGCCTTCAGAGTATGAGTTCATCCACTCTGAAACTGCGGTTAGTAAAAAACAAAAAGGAGGAAGATTCGGCTTTTGTTCTGCAGACGACTGTACGCCGCAAGGATGCGGCGTCCAAGTCTCCAGGGACGGATTCACGACGTGTCGGTCGCAGAATAAAAGTTGGATCTTCCGGAAGACAAAAACACACCGAGCGTCATCGCCTAAGTCACCGATAAGGCGATGCCGCCGAGCAGCAGCGATGTTGCGAGGGTCAGTAAAGAAATGCACTGGCCTCCCGAATTTGGAAAGGTGTTTATGATATTAGAAGACGGTTTTTCCCGCCGCTTTCATTACCTGCGTCTGTCGCTGACCGAAGCATGTAATTTTCGCTGCACATACTGTCTGCCGGATGGCTATCGCCCCGACGGACGCAAATCATTCCTCACTGTCGATGAAATTCGACGGGTGGTGCACGGCTTTGCCGAATTGGGCGTAAAAAAGATCCGCCTGACCGGTGGTGAACCGTCGATGCGCCGCGATTTACCCGCCATTATTGAAACTGTCGCCAACACTGCCGGTATAGAGAAAGTGGCAATGACCACTAACGGCTATCGTCTGAAAGAACGCGCATCACAATGGTATGACGCCGGTTTACGTGATCTAAATGTCAGCATCGACAGTCTCGATCCGCGTCAATTTCAGCTCATTACCGGTGAAAACAAATTAGCGGAAATTTTGGACGGTATTGAAGCTGCGCAAGCGGCGGGTTATCACCGGATCAAAGTTAATTCCGTTCTGCTGAAAAACCTCAATGATCACGAACTTTCGCAATTCCTGTTTTGGATCAAAGGCCAGCCTATTCAATTACGCCTGATTGAATTAATGCAGACTGGCGAGATGGATGCCCGTTTCCAAAAACATCATCAAAGTGGTTTGCCGATCAAAATGCGTTTGCTGCGTGAAGGCTGGTTACAACAGCCGAAAGGGCAAACTGACGGCCCGGCGGAAGTGTTTTCTCACCCGGATTATCTGGGGCAGATCGGCCTCATCATGCCATATAGCAAAGATTTCTGTGCCAGCTGTAATCGTCTGCGTGTCTCTGCGGTCGGTAAATTACATCTTTGCCTGTTTGGCGAAGAAGGTGTTGCGTTACGTGATTTATTGCAAGATGACAGCCAGCACACCGAATTACAAACGCGCATTCTGGAAGGTTTAACTCATAAGCGTGAAACCCATTTCCTGCATCAGGGGAACAGCGGTGTCACACCACATTTGGCATCTATCGGGGGCTAACATGCAAAAAATAACGGGATTAGTGCTCGCCGGTGGTCGTTCCAGCCGAATGGGAACCAACAAAGCATTATTAGAAATTAATGGCGAAACCCTATTGAACCGC
Organism: uncultured Tolumonas sp.; assembly: GCF_963678185.1. Classification (NCBI taxonomy): domain Bacteria; kingdom Pseudomonadati; phylum Pseudomonadota; class Gammaproteobacteria; order Aeromonadales; family Aeromonadaceae; genus Tolumonas; species uncultured Tolumonas sp. Next base: position 821,935 of record NZ_OY782757.1, on the reverse strand, counting down.
GCGGTTCGTTTATTGGAATTATCGGGTTGCAAAGAGGTGTTCATCAGCGGCGATTATTACGGTCAACGCAGCGTGCCTGATCGTGCCCAGCTTGGCCCATTAGCGGGTATTACCGCGGGGCTGGAAGTCTGTAAGACCGAAAAACTCCTGATTTTACCGGTCGATATGCCGTATATGACCAGCGAGCTGTTACAGCTATTGATGCGCTTTACGTTTGCTGGCAATGGCATCAGTTATGCCGATGCGCAATTCCCGTTACTGCTGCTGAATAACGATGTGAACCGTGAAATTCTGGCCGGATTATTAGCGCCGGAAATACCCGCCAATCAACGTAGTATGCACCAGTTCTGCCGTGTGGCTCATATCATTGAGCTGCCGATTTCACCGAAATATCAATATTGTTTTGATAACACCAATACACCGGAAGAGTGGCTGCTTTGCCAACGCCGTTTTAACGAAACTAATCATGAAGGACAATTATTATGAGTCATGCGGCAACCGATTTTGTGCCATTAAACATTGCAGTGTTAACTGTGTCTGATACCCGCAACGAAGAGACCGACACCTCGGGCCGTTCATTGGTTGATAATCTGCAATCAGCCGGTCATAAGCTGGTAGAAAAACAGATCGTCATTGACGACAAATATGATATCCGCGCCATTCTTTCGCGCTGGATCGCCGATACAAACGTGCAGGTGGTGTTAGTCACTGGTGGCACCGGTTTTACCGGTCGCGACACTACTCCTGAAGCCGTTGCACCGCTGTTTGATAAAACTATCGAAGGCTTTGGCGAGCTGTTCCGTCAGGTATCCTTCAATGAAATCGGTACTTCCACCATTCAAAGTCGCGCACTGGCGGGCATGGCCAACAAGACGCTGATTTTCTGCATGCCGGGCTCAACGAATGCCTGTCGGACTGCCTGGGATCACATCATTCAGTCGCAACTCGATTCGCGCCATAAACCATGCAATTTTGTGCCACACCTGCGTCGCTAAGGAAACGTCATGAGTTTAATTGAAAACCAACTGACACATATCAATAGCAGCGGCGAAGCGCACATGGTCGATGTCAGCGACAAAGAGATCACCACGCGCACCGCGCGCGCAGAAGCGATCGTATCCATGTCAGCCGAAACATTGCGCATCGTCATGGCGGGCGATCACCATAAGGGCGATGTTTTTGCCACCGCCCGCATCGCCGGCATCATGGCCGCAAAAAAAACATCCGATCTGATCCCGCTGTGTCATCCGTTGGCACTGAGTAAGGTGGAAGTCGATCTCACTGCTGATACGCAGCGCAATCAGGTGCGTATCGAGACGCTGTGCAAACTCAACGGTAAAACCGGTGTGGAAATGGAAGCGCTGACGGCGGCATCCGTTGCGGCGCTGACCATCTATGACATGTGTAAAGCACTGCAAAAAGACATGGTGATTGAATCGGTGCGTTTACTGACCAAAACCGGTGGTAAATCTGGTGATTTTTCAGTTGAGAATTGATCGCTAAAAACTGAGCGATTTGAATTTGTGAAAGAGAGGTCATGGATGAAAGTCTTATTTTTTGCACAAACCCGCGAGCTGGTAGGGGTCGATGAGCTAACGATCACCGAACCTTTTGTTACTGCTCAAGCCTTACGCGAGCAGCTGGCAACCCGTGGCGATAAATGGCAGTTAGCGTTACAGGAATCCCCATTGCTAGTGGCGGTGAATCAATGTCTGGTACCGTGGCATACGCTGTTATCTGCGGATGATGAAGTCGCTTTTTTCCCACCAGTAACGGGAGGCTGAAATGACTGATTGCATTCTCGTTCAGCAGGAAGATTTTGATGTGGCGGTGGAATATGCCCGTCTCAGTGACAATCCGGAAACCGGCGCGATAGTTAGTTTTATCGGCAAGGTGCGTAACTTTAACCAGAACAGCGATGTGACGGGATTACACCTCGAACATTACCCCGCCATGACACAGTTAAGCCTGGAAAAGCTGGTGGTAGAAGCTCACACACGTTGGCCAATCCAAGGTTGCACGTTGATCCATCGGGTTGGCAGTCTTGCCATCAACGATCAAATCGTCTTGATTCTGGTTGCCAGTGCGCACCGTAAAGCGGCCTTCGCGGCTTGTGAATTTCTGATCGATGAGCTGAAAACCAGCGCGCCATTTTGGAAAAAAGAACGGCTCACGGATGGTTCGTTACGCTGGGTTGCACCAGCTTATTAACTCGCATTGTTTGGCATCTCCAGCGTCCTTGCAGATATAACCTATAATAAATGCTGATTCTCATTCAGACTCTGCGAGGTTTCACATGCGTCAGTTCATATCAGCGCTGATCCTGACATTTCTTTGTGCGATATCGGTGAATGCTCAACCGTTGAAGCTCCCACCGATGGAAGCTGATGCAATGAACGCGTTGACTGCCTCTCCGCGCCATGGTGAATGGGTGAAATACGATGCAGGGCATGGCGATAAAGTTGATGCATGGGTGGTTTATCCGGAACGCAGCGATAAAGCGCCCGTGGTCATACTGATCCACGAAATATTTGGCCTGACCGACTGGGCTAGAGCCACCGCCGATCAACTGGCTGCGGAAGGGTTTCTGGTCATTGCCCCCGATTTTTTGAGTGGCAAAGGAAAAGATGGGGCGGGCACAGCATCGTTTAAGGGAGATGAAGTCCGAGCTGCTATCTCTAATCTTACCCCTGCTGAATTAGAACGCAGATTGAACGGAGCAGCAGTTTGGGCAGCAACTCAACCTGCGGGCAGCAAAAGGTACGGTGTAGTTGGTTTTTGTTGGGGTGGTGGTGTTGCGTTTAGCTGGGCAACGAAACAGCCCAAACTGGGTGCAGCCGTTGTTTATTATGGTGTTCCACCGAAACAAGAAGCGCTTAGTGCCATAAAATCTCCAATATTGGGTTTATATGGCGGTGCTGATGCCCGCGTAACCAGTACTGTAGCGTCAACACAGGCAGAAATGAAACGACTGGCCAAACGTTATGAAGTAAAAATATATGATGGTGCCGGACATGCATTTTTACGTCAGCAAAATGGGATGAATGGTGCCAATCTCAAAGCGGCGACCGATGGCTGGGCAACTACAATCCCATTTTTGAAGGAAACGTTGGAAGGAAAAGCAAAATAGCCTTTATCCAAGCCAAGAACCAGACCGCCAATATGGCGGTCTTTTAATATCCGCTATGTTAGACAATAGCTTTCATCCTGCAACGTAAACTGAAACTGCCGTTGTGAAGAAAGAATCACCTGACTGGTTTTTGTCACAAAAATGGCCTCAATATGAGGAGTTGTAGAGAGATGTTTAAGTGCTTTCTCTACACCCATTCCGTATAGCAATGTGGTGTAAATATCGCCGTCAATCGAGTTGTCGGAAATTACTGTGACACTAAGCAATTCGTTATCCAGTGGGTAGCCGGTCTTTGGGTCGAGAATATGGTGGTAGATTTTGCCATCAACCTCAAAGTAACGTTCATAAACACCCGAGGTGACAACCGATTTTCCACTTACCTCGATGACCCCGATCGTTTCATCAAGCTCGGTAAATGGTTTTTTCAATCCAATAGCCCATTGGTTTTTGCCGTATAAAGGCGTTCCGATGGTCAGCACATTACCACCCAGATTAATCAAGGCGTGTTCAATTCCTAACTGCTGTAATTCATCACGAACCAAATCGGCAATATAGCCTTTGGCTATGGCACCCAGATCGATCTCCATGCCGGGTTGTTGCAGAAAAACAGAACAAGTTTGCGCATCAAGGATCACATGCTCTGGCCGAGTGAGAGGTAGCAATGATTGAATATCTGATGCTGGTGGCACAGTGTTGCCGCGAAAGCCGATCTTCCAACGTTTAACCAATGGGCCAATTGTTAAATTGAAACAGCTGCCGCTTTGTAAGCTGACTGCTTTAGCTTGCGCAATCAGGTTAAAAACCGGCTGACTGACTACTACAGGATGTTTACCCGCGGCATGGTTTACCGCCATAAGCTGAGAATGTGCGCGGTTAACGGTCAGCAAATCTTCCTGCTGCTTGATCAGGCGAAATACCGATGCGGCAATTTGTTGGTTATCTTCAAAGAGTTTCAGCAGGATGGGGGAGCCCATCAGAACTGCCGAATAGGAGTAAATGCGCTCTTCTGGTGACATAGTGATCACCCTGCTTGGTGGTGATGAAATAAAGCCAGTGCACTATACGGAGCGCACCGGCTTCAAGTTATTACTGATTTGCCCAGTTAGCTGCGTGACGCCCAGCCATGGTGCCGAAAACGATGATATCGGCGACTGCATTACCGCCGATACGGTTACGGCCATGCAGCCCACCAGCCACTTCTCCCGCAGCAAACACACCCGGAATAACGTTACCGTTTACATCCAACACTTCTGTATCCGCGTTGATGGTGACACCACCCATAGTGTGATGCACACCCGGCGCAATACGGATCGCGTAGAACGGGCCTTCATGAATAGGGTGGCGCAGCGCTGTTTTGCGGCCAAAGTCTTCATCATGCTGTTTTTCAACGAAAACATTATAGCGTTCTAATGTTGCCAGAAACGCATGCATGTCGAGGCCGAGTTTTTCCGCCAGTTTGCGTGGGCTGTCATCACTAACAACAAAACCTTTACTGATGTATTCATCAGCGGCTTTGTTGTTACGGCGCACCTGCTCATCAAAAATGATATAAGCATATTGTTCTGGTAACCCAATGATGGCAGCGGAGACTTTGTCGCGAGTTTCCATTTCATTAAAGAAACGTTCGCCTTTCTGACTCACCAGAATCGCACCACCGCCACGGATCGCTTCCGAGATCAGATAAGAGGTGCTTTGTTCTACTGTTGGATGGATCTGGATCTCACCCATGTCCACAGTGCCAGCACCAATGTTTTCCAGCAACGCGATCCCGGTACCGGTCGCACCTTTATGGTTGGTGGTGACATACCCTTTCAGATCAGGGCGATATTTGGTCACCATCTCCTGATTCGCACTGAAACCACCGGTTGCCATGACGATACTTTTTGCGCGAATAAGAAGCTCTTCATTCTCATCATTTTGTACGCGCAGGCCACCAACTGCCCCATTTTCCATCAAGATTTCACGCACATCAGTATCTAACATCACATCAATATCACGTTGAGTGATATTGCGTTGCAGACCGCTGATCAAGAAACCACCCACGGCAGAACGGTCAGCCGGGCGATGCGTACGGTCGGTGCTCATGCCACCCGTGATGGTAATGTCATTCAGCTCGATACCGCGATCGGCCAGCCATTCAACCGCTTCTGGCGCGTTATTGACAAAGCTACGCAGGAGCTCAGGGTTATTGGTTCCATGACCACCTTTGAGACTTTCCTGATAGAACTTTTCTTTGCAGTCATCAATGCCTTTCAATTTTTGGAATCGGGTGCCTGCGGCATTCATACCAACCGAGGCTTTAATAGTGTTACCACCAATTGTGGGCATTTTTTCAACTAACAGTACGCTTTTATCGCGGTCGCTAGCTTGAATCGCTGCCGCTAAACCAGTGCCACCGCTACCGATCACGACCACGTCGTAGCAAGGCGGTTCCAAGCTGCCACCATCTTCCAATGCCATGGCTTTGCAAGATTTGGCCATGGCCTTGGTTACGGCTTTTTTCACTGCTTCACTTTGTGTGGTGGCACCAGAAACAGCATCCACGTGAGGCGTGTTAGCATCCAGAATTCGGGTACGGATCTCTTCAAAACTGGTCGTGAAAGTAACATCCAGATTGTCCGCCGCTTCCAATTCAATATCGGCAATACGATCAGTTTCCAGACTCACGTTGAGCATCAACTCATGTGTTTCATCTTGAATTTTTTCCTGGAACACGCCGCTTTTGAATTTGCCGGTTGGCATGCTGCTCAGATCGCGGATCATGGCTTCAACCAGCGAGAAGCGCCACAGCGGTTCTGGAATAGTTAGCGCTTCACGCTGGGTGCTGTTGATGAACAGTTCGAGCGTTTCACCACGAGCAATACGGTCTGTCCAGTCAGGGTAGGCAATGCAGACTTTACCTACAGCAACCAAGTCATAACCGTGTTCGATAGCGGCTTCTGCGTCAGACTTATTGACGATACCACCAACACCGACCATCGGGAGCTGTGCCAGTTTTTCAGAACGCAGTGCGGTATATTTCTGAATCAACGGAGTTGGATCGTGCTTATCGACGATCGATGGGCGCAAGGTATAGCCCATTGAGAAATGCAAGTAATGCAAGCCGAGATCGGCGAGTCGCTCCAGCAGATACATGGTGTCATCGAAACGAATGCCTGGGACTTCTAACTCTTCCGGCGAGAAACGATAGCCAATAATGAAAGAAGAGTCGGCATACTGACGCACCATTTTCTGGGTAATTTCCAGCACTGCCAATGGGAAGCGGGCACGATTTTCACGAGAACCACCCCATTTATCATCACGTTGATTCGAGTTCGGTGAGAAGAATTGCTGGATCAAGTAAGTGTTGGCACCGTGAATTTCGACGCCATCAAAACCGGCTTTAATCGCGCGACGAATACCTTCACCAAACTTGGTGATCATGTCGTCGACCTCTTCAGAAGTCAGCGCAACAGGTGTCGCTGCACCTTCACGTGGTGCGGCAACCGCACTTGGCCCGACTGGTGTTCTGCCACCAATCAACTCAGGCTCGACCATCCGGCCGCCGTGATAGATCTGCAAAACAGCCTTAGAACCTTTAGATTGAATGGCTTCGGCAATTTTGGCCAGCCCTTCAATTTTGTTGTCGTGATCAGCACCGATCGCGCCGGGGAATGCAAGCCCACGGTCATCGATGAAACCACACTCAACGATCACTGTACCAATGCTGCCAGCGCGTTCGCGATAGTAATCAACCAGTTCATTGGTCACACTGCCATCGAAATAACCAGTACACGTGGTCATTGGCGCCATCAGGATACGGTTTTTAAGTTGTATGCCATTAGGAAGGGTAAATGGACTCAGAATTTCATTGTGCAGAAGTTCATTGTGAGAGTGCATAAGTATCAACTCCAAACTAAAAACTCATAGATTTAAGAAACAGTAGATTTAAGAAATAGATTCCCGAAGATTGTTTTTATATTTTCAGACTGGTATTGGGGTAATTCTTATTGCAATAAAAACTAATTTTTAACTTGGCTTTCTCTCATTACTTTTTGAGAGCTTAATAGTGTTGGTTAAATTTAATTAACACATGCGATTAATAATATTTCATTTTCACATTTAATCTTGCTTACTTTATTTACAAAACTATTTTTTTTGTTGATTAATGGCTATTTATTAAATATGTGTTTTTATGATTGTTTTATTTAACATTGTTTTAAAAATTGAATAATCTGTTAACAATTTATTATCAATTAAGTGTTTTTATGCGCAAAACAATATTAATATATTGATATTAAAGGTTTTTTATTTTTTAACTACCTAAGAGGTTCTTTTGCGAACAGTAGGGTTAGCTGTGTTTTTATTGTTTGTTTGATTATTTTTATATAAGTTTAAGTGAGTTTAAGCCTAAGAGAATATTTTCTTTAATATTGTTATTTTTCTTGGTTGTTTATTATTTTTGATCAAGATCAACTGTTTGAATTTTTAAAAATGATTATACTGAATATATAAAAAAGAAAAGCTCTAGTTTATTAGCTAATTAAACGCCTTAATCATAAAAACAAATTGTCACTATTTTGTAATTAAAGAAACTAAAAAAATCAGCATTTAACTTTTGCTTATTTAATTGAGCATGTTTTGCTCTGCCAGTTGTATTCCTTCCGGGATCGGATCGAATTGGTGGTTCCGGAACGCCGGGACATGAAAGACGCCGACATGTACCGAAACAACAAGATTTTTAACTACTGTAGATAAACATTATGAATGAAATGACCGCTCCAATTGATGCTTCATCGGTTGATAAAGCATCTGGTGGTAAGAAAAACCGCCTGTTCTTTATGCTTGCACCATTCGTGGTGACGTTGCTGTTATTGCTGGTGCCTGTTCCAGAAGGGTTACAACCTTACGCATGGTATTACTTTGCTATTTTCGTAGGGGTTATTGTCGGTTTGATTTTAGAGCCGATGCCTGGTGCGGTGATCGGTCTGACGGGTGTCGTGGCCATTGCCTTGACCAGTCAGTGGGTGTTGTTCAGCCCGGCAGACATGGCTGCGCCAAAATTTAAATTGGCAGCTGAATCATTCAAATGGGCGGTGAGCGGGTTTGGTAACTCGACTGTCTGGTTGATCTTTGGTGCATTTATGTTTGCCGCAGGTTATGACAAAACCCAGTTTGGCCGCCGTTTAGCACTGATTCTGGTGAAACATCTGGGGCGTCGCAGCTTAACACTGGGTTATGCAATCACCTTTGCAGATCTGTTGTTGGCACCGTTCACACCATCAAATACTGCACGCAGTGGTGGTACTATTTTCCCCATTATTGCCAATTTGCCGCCGTTGTATGGTTCTAAACCAAACGACCCAAGCGCGCGTAAAATTGGTTCTTATTTGATGTGGGTGGCGATCACTGCTGCCTGTATCACCAGCTCAATGTTCCTGTCGGCATTGGCACCGAATCTGCTGGCGTTGGCGTTGGTGAAAAGCACCGTCGGTATCAACATCTCTTGGGGCAACTGGTTCGTCGGTTTCCTGCCAGTCGGTATTTTACTGATTCTGACCATGCCGCTGCTGGCTTATATCTTCTATCCGCCAGAAGTGAAATTTAACGACGAAGTGCCTCGTTGGGCGAGTGCGGAGCTGGTAAAACTGGGCCGTCTGACTCGTAATGAAATTCTGTTGTTAGTCTTTGTATGTTGTGCGTTGGCAATGTGGATTTTTGCAGCAGCGGTTATTGAACCTGCGCTGGCTGCGTTGCTCATCATCGGTCTGATGCTGTGGACTGGTGTATTGGAATGGAATGACATTACCAGTAATAAACCAGCCTGGAACACGTTCTTCTGGTTTGCGACTCTGGTTGCCTTGGCGAATGGTTTATCAACTACTGGCTTCATCGCGTGGTTAGGTAAAGAAGGCGGTATTTTGATGAGTGGCGTTTCGCCGACGGCGGCAACCATTCTGATTGTGGTCGCGTTTTATCTGCTGCACTACTTGTTTGCCAGTGCCACTGCGCATACCACCGCGTTGTTGCCTGCCGCGCTGACCATTGCTTCAACCATTCCGGGCATGAATATGCAAGTGTTCTGTATGCTGATGGTGACTTCTCTGGGTGTGATGGGCATTATTACGCCATACGGCACCGGCCCAAGCCCAATCTATTATGGAAGTGGTTACCTGCCGACGAAAGATTACTGGCGTCTTGGCACTATATTCGGTGCCATCTTCCTGGCGGCCTTGTTACTCATTGGCTATCCATGGATGGCAATGATGTTCTGATAAATAAACAGTCGCCTTACGAGGCGGCTGTTGCTGCATTTGACTGGCAGCAGGATAAGCCCTCCTGCTGCGGTGGTCATAAAAATGATGAGCATAAAAATTTTAAAATGAGAGAGTAGAGCAATGTCGAAGAAGCCATTTTACTACCAGAATCCGTTTCCACTTGCGAAAGACGAAACAGAATACTATCTGCTGACGAAAGATCATGTATCAGTCAGTGAGTTTGAAGGTCAGGAGATCCTGAAAGTTGCACCGGAAGGTCTGACGTTACTGGCGCAACAAGCATTCTACGACGCTTCATTTTTGCTGCGCACTTCCCACAAGCAGCAAGTCGCTTCGATTCTGGCGGACCCAGAAGCCAGCGAAAACGACAAATACGTGGCACTGCAGTTCCTGCGTAATTCAGAAATCGCAGCCAAGGGCGTGCTGCCAACCTGTCAGGACACCGGTACCGCCATCATTATGGGTAAAAAAGGCCAACGCGTCTGGACTGGCGGTGGCGATGAAGCCGCGCTGACTCGTGGTGTTTACAATACCTATACCGAACAAAATCTGCGCTATTCGCAGACCGTTGCGCTGGATATGTATGAAGAAATTAATACCGGCACCAACCTGCCAGCTCAGATCGACCTATACAGCGTAGATGGGGATGAGTACAAATTCCTGTGTATCGCCAAAGGCGGTGGTTCAGCCAACAAAACCTATCTGTATCAGGAAACCAAAGCACTGTTGACGCCGGAAAAACTGAAAAATTTCCTGGTGGAGAAGATGCGTTCACTGGGTACCGCCGCATGCCCGCCATATCATATTGCCTTTGTTATTGGTGGCACTTCTGCCGACAACGCACTGAAAACCGTCAAACTGGCTTCTGCCCGTTATTACGATGGTTTGCCAACCGAAGGCAATGCGCATGGTCAGGCGTTCCGTGATGTGCAGCTGGAACAAGAGCTGCTGAAAGAAGCGCAAAATCTGGGTTTAGGTGCTCAGTTTGGTGGTAAATATTTCGCGCATGACATCCGCGTGATCCGTCTGCCGCGTCACGGTGCATCTTGCCCACTGGCGATGGGTGTTTCCTGTTCAGCTGACCGTAATATCAAAGCAAAAATTAACCGCGATGGTATCTGGATCGAAAAACTGGAAACTAACCCAGGTCAGTACATTCCGGAAGAACTGCGTCAGCAGGGAGAAGGTGAAGCTGTTCAGATTGATCTGAATCGTCCAATGAAAGAGATCTTAGCTCAACTCTCGCAATATCCGGTTTCGACTCGTTTGTCGCTGTCAGGCACCATCATTGTGGCGCGCGATATTGCCCACGCGAAATTGAAAGAACGTCTGGATAAAGGCGAAGGTTTGCCGCAATACGTGAAAGATCACCCGATTTATTACGCAGGCCCAGCTAAAACGCCGGAAGGTTATGCATCAGGTTCTTTAGGCCCAACCACGGCCGGTCGTATGGACTCGTATGTTGATCTGCTGCAATCGAACGGTGGTAGCATGATCATGCTGGCGAAAGGCAACCGCAGTCAGCAAGTGACCGATGCTTGTCATAAACACGGCGGTTTCTATCTGGGTAGTATCGGCGGCCCAGCTGCAGTGTTGGCACAACAGAGCATCAAGAGCCTGGAATGCGTGGAATATCCAGAATTGGGCATGGAAGCGATCTACAAAATCGAAGTAGAAAACTTCCCGGCATTCATTCTGGTCGATGATAAAGGCAACGATTTCTTCCAGCAGATCCACCAGCAGCAATGTGGAAGTTGCCCGAAGAAATAAGCGTTAAGCTTTACTAAAGAAAAGCCAGTGCTCTCAGATCACTGGCTTTTTTCTTATTTGAGTGCAGCAATATCAGATAAGATCCAAGCACTTTCATGTTTAGTGAGACCGATTTTAGGGTAATAATTCACCGCCTGTGGTGCAGCCAACAGGTTAAGTGTGCAACCTGGTTTTAACTCCAAAAAGGTGCGGCGAATTAGCTCTTTGCCGATGCCGCTGGCTTGAATGCTCTCAGAAACTGCTAAATCAGAGAGATAACAGCAAAAATTAAAGTCGGTCACTGAGCGGGCGATACCGACTAACTTATCTTCCAGCCAAGCGGTAACGGTTAGGTTGGCATGATCCAGCATGCCTTGAATGCGATCTAAATCATCAACGGGGCGGCGACCACCCAATGTGGTTTCTTTCAATAAGCCAATAAATTGTTCGGCACTGATGTGCTGATTAACGGCATAGCGGATCGTCATGAAAAGGCTCTCCCTGAGCTAAAGTAATTGCCTGACCATATCGAGTTGTTGTTGCACTAAATTAGCTGAATGCATCACTAACTGGTATTCGGCATCGGAAATATCGGGTAAATGTCGTTGAATAATGCCCGTGTGGTTTAATGTTGCCGGTAAACTAATGAAGCTGTGCGGTAGCCCGAATTCGCTTTGTAGCTCAGCGGAAACTCGTATTGGTTGATTTGACTCGCCGAGTATCGCTTCCACAATTCTTGCTGCACTAAATGCAATGCCATAACAGCTGTGTTCTCCCGCCAGACGAATGTCCCATCCCGCCCGTTTGGTTTGATGCAGTAACGTTGCTTTTAGATCTTCATTCAGTAATGGATAGGTTTCAGTCAGCGATTTCCCCTGATAAGTCGCCAGACTCCACAATGGCACCATCGAGTCGCCATGTTCACCGATCACTTGAATGTCCAGTTTTGCCGCGTTGAGAGCTAATGCCTGTGCGGTGAAATGGCGTAACCGCATGCTGTCTAACTCTGTGCCGCTGCCGATCACACGTTCTGGAGGATAACCGGTAATTCTCCCGGCTGCATAAGCCATGGCATCAACCGGATTGGTGATGTTGATCAACACTGCATTTGGGTTGTTACGGGCTAGTGTGGGTAATAGCGTTTGGAAGATGGCAACGTTGTCTTTCAATACATCCGCACGGGTGCCGTTCTCACGCGGTAATGCACCTGCTGTCATGATGATGATATCGGAATAGGCGCATTCTTCTGGCGTTTCGGCGCGAATAGCATGGTTGGGCAACTCCGGTGAGCAGTGCGACATATCGAAAGCTTTCGCCCAGGCTTTCTGTGGGTTGCGGTTTACCAGCGAAATCTCAAGGTGTGGATGACGCAGCAGCAAAGTGTAGGCGAGGGTAGTGCCTATGGCGCCACAGCCGATCACAGCAATTTTGGGATGAGTCATCTTTCTCTCATTAATTAAATATAAGAAATTGATCCGACTCATGAATATTTGGCGAGACCGGATGCTTATCGTTCAGGATAAACGAAATAATCAGCTTGAACGATAAGCTCTGGTCAAAATGAACGTTAATCTATCACTACTTGAATTTCAGCAACCGCATGGCATTCGCGACTACCAGCAAACTGGTGCCGACATCGGCAAAAACCGCCATCCACAGAGTGCCAAAACCCAACAGAGTCGCTACTAAAAACAGTAGTTTGATACCTAATGCAGCGGTAATGTTTTGTAGCATCTTATTCCAGGTTGCCTGCGATAAACGAACAAACAGCGGGATTTTACGTAGATCATCGTCCATCAGGGCAATATCAGCTGTTTCAATCGCGGTGTCGCTGCCCAAACCGCCCATCGCAAAACCGAGACTGGCACGCGCTAAGGCTGGCGCATCATTGATACCATCGCCCACCATGCCGACTACTTTCTGTTTGCTCAGCGTTTCGATCTGGTTCAGTTTATCTTCGGGTAATTGGTTACTGTAAACCTGATCAATGCCGGCTTGTGCTGCAATTTGTGCCGCCGTATGCGCGTTATCACCGGTTAACATGACGGTGTGGATATGCATGCGATGCAATTCGGCAATGGCTTGCTGGCTGCTGGTTTTGATCGTATCAGCGACGGCAAACAACGCCAGCGGTTGTTCGGCTTCACTTAAGATCACGATTGTCTTGCCTTGTTGTTCTAGGCTAGTGATTGTTTTACCAAGCTCTGAAGTGAGGTTATTACGCGATGAAAGGTATTGCTGGTTAGTCAGTGCGATCTGTTTGCCATTGAGCATTGCCTGCACACCAGCACCGGTTAATGCAGTAAAGTCTTCAAAAATAAAACGGCTGGTATCGGCAGGATGTGCTCTGACAATCGCTTGTGACACTGGATGATCAGAGTGTGATGCTAATGCGGCAGCCAATTCCAGACACTTTTCCATGGAACGTTCTGTCAAAGCGACTTGCTCACAGAGTTGTGGCGCACCCGTGGTCAGTGTGCCGGTTTTATCCAACGCCACAATTTGCAGTTTACGGCCCAACTCCAGATAACTGCCGCCTTTGATCAAAATACCGTGTTTGGCAGCAACCGACAGAGCGCTGACAATAGCGACCGGGGTGGAAAGTACCAGAGCACACGGGCAACCAATCACCAGCAACACTAATGCTTTATAGATCCAAACATACCATGATGCGGCGAAGAACAGCGGCGGCACCAAAGCCACCAACACAGCAATGGTCAGGATAATCGGGGTATAAACTCGGGCAAAACGATCAACTAAGCGCTGTATTGGAGCCCGTTTGCCTTGCGCTTGTTCAACCGAGTGGATGATCCGCGCCAGCAGAGTATTTTGTGTGGTGGCAGTGACTCGATAATCGAATGATCCTTGTTGATTGATCGTGCCGGCATACACCACATCGCCAGCATTTTTATCAACCGGTAGACTTTCACCAGTGATCGGGGCCTGATCGACACTGGAATTACCCCGAATAACGATGCCATCAAGTGGAATGCGCACACCCGGTTTAACGCGAATGACCTGATTGACGCTCACTGTATTTGTATACAGTGTTTTCCAGTTTCCGTCTGGTTGTTGTACCAACGCTTGTTCCGGTGTCAGCGTCATCAGTTCCTGAATAGCATTGCGCGCCCGCTCCAGCGATTTTCCTTCCAGAAATTCGGCAATGTTGAACAATACCATCACCATTGCGGCTTCCGGCCATTGTCTAATCAGACAAGCACCGGTTACAGCAATACTCATCAGTGCATGCATGTTCGGGTCAAATCGACGTAAGGCTTGCCAGCCTTTTTTGTAGGTCGCCACACCACTCAACGCCACTGCCAGCAAAGCCAATAACGCGGGGAACAATGACGGCACTGCAAACCAGTCTAATGCTTCGGCAGCCACAGCCAGAAAACCAGCGATGACCAAGCGTTGTTTCGATCTGATGAAGTTGAAGGAAAAGCGAGATTTACTCTCTTGTTCTGTCGTAGTCGCAGCATCGGTACTGCAAGAACCGCAACAACTCAGCTGAGGTGCGGCGGGTTTGACCACCACTGGTTTTTCTTCGGTATCACAAGCATCACAGCAACTCAGCGTAATTTTAGGTGTGATTTTCGGTGTATCTCTTTGTGTTTCGAGTGGTGGATTGTTATGGCGTAAAGCACCGGTCCGTGCAGGATTCACCGGTGTTAGCTTGGTTATTTTCTTAATGCTGGGTTGTCCCATAACAAGATCCTCTTGATATACCCTTTGTACTTGAAATTGCAGCATCGTTGACGGCATTCACTCACCCCAATCACATAGCTTATCTATGCTCATGGGGATTCGCTCACTTGTTGCCTTGCTGCAACTCCAATTACTTTGGGTTAACACCGGGTACAATTAAAATGATATCTTTTATCATTAAACACCCTGAAGTAACTTCAGGGTCAATGCTTTCCAGTGAGATGAATCATGAAAATTGGTGAATTGGCTAAAATTGCGAAATGTTCTGCTGAGACGATCCGGTTTTATGAGAAAGAGGGGTTGTTACCGCCAGCGGCGCGCACCGACAACAATTATCGGGAATATCAGCAATCGCATTTGGAACGCTTACGGTTTATCCGCAATTGTCGGGCGTTTGATATGTCGCATGAAGAGATCCGGCAATTACTGCAGCAAGTTGACTCGCATGCTGACGATTGCCAGACAGTTAACATCCTGCTCGATGAGCATATTTTGCATATCGAACATCGTATTCAGGAATTGATGAGTTTGAAAGGGCAGTTACAAACGCTACGGCAGCAATGCCAGCAGCAACAAGGCATTGATGAGTGTGGCATTGTGCAGGGCTTAACTAATCTGGAGTTAACTCAGCACACGGAACGCTACACCCATTTGGGTTAATGGTTAAATTCATAATAGATAACAAAAAGATTAAGCATAATGATCACAGTGGCTGATATGGCACCAGCGACAGTGACCCATTTACGACTCACCAAATTGCCCATAAGAGAGCGTTTTGCCGTGAAATATAACAATGGCAGTAACGCAAATGGGATCCCGAAACTCAATACGACCTGACTGTATACCAGCACTTTTTGTTCTGATAACCCCATCAGGATCACGAGAATGGCAGGTGCCATAGTAATCAAACGGCGCAGCCACAACGGAATGGTGAAATGCACAAACCCTTGCATGACAACTTGACCTGCTAAGGTGCCGACAATCGATGATGACAAACCCGCAACTAATAATGTCAGGCCAAAAATGATACTTCCCGCGTTATGGCCCATTAACGGGCCCAGCAGTTTGTAACTCTCGGCAATCGATGCAACACCGGTGTGTCCGTTATTAAAAAATACGGTGGCGGATAAAATCAGCATCGCCATATTGATCAGACCCGCCAGAGCCATACCGATGATGACATCCAACCGATAATATTTCATGGCCGTATGGCGCTCTTCATTGTTGAGCACTTTGATCCGGCTTTGTGACAAAGCAGAATGCAGATAGATCACGTGCGGCATCACGGTAGCACCTAAAATCCCGGCGGCCAGAAAGATAGAATAATTGTCAGGAAATTGGGGGATCAATAATCCGCTGGCGATGGTGGCAACATCTGGTTTACCCATGATGATTTCCAGCAAAAATCCGGCGGAAACAGCAAGGATCATCGCGCCGATAATTAACTCCAAAGTACGGAAACCATAACGTTGCATGTATAAAACGACATACGTAATGACACCCGTCAGCATGGCACCGGTGAACATGGAAAAGCCAAATAACAAATGAAAGCCTAATGCGGCACCAAGAAACTCCGCTAAATCAGTAGAGATCGCCACTATTTCAGCCTGAACCCAATAAAGCCACACGACCGGACGGGGAAAATGTTCTCTGATCACCTCAGCCAAATTTTTGCCGGTCGCAAACCCTAAGCGAACCGACAATGTTTGGATCAGCATAGCCATGAGATTGGCCCACAAAACCACCCATAACAGGCCATAACCATAGTGAGAACCCGCTTCAATATTGGTAGCAAAATTGCCTGGGTCGATATAAGCCACGGCAGCGATCATCGCCGGGCCAAGGAAAGGCAGTGCCCGTCGGAAGCTGCTTTTACTGTTACCCGTCAACGTTTGTGCTGCTTGTAAGCGGACATGTTTATCGGAGATAGCATGGATCATAATAGACACCTTGAGACACGAAGAAGGCATATTCATATTATAAAACACAAATGAGAATAAATATCATTAAAGATATCGAATAATGTGATAGGTAAAAACTATTGAGGTGGGGTGGGTTTAGTTGAGGAATAAAAAAGCGGGTGGTTTATAAAGCCACCCGCAGAAAATGTCATTTAATGCGCCGCACCACCGGCACCGCTCGCGGCACGAGGTCGACGCGTGAAAAATACAAATGGGATCAACACGATAAACATCCACATCAATATTTCGAACAGATCAATCGTCGATAACATGTATGACTGACCGGTAATGATATTGTTTATTTTGAGTAATGAGCTGGTGGCATTACCGTTCATAAACGAACTGGCCAAAGGGTTATACGAGTTGATGTGTTCGCTTAAAAATACATGGTGCAAGCTGGCATCGTGACTCCAAAACCAAGCGGTCAACGATGAGGCGAAGCTAGCACCCAGTGTTCTGGCAAACGTTGACAACGATGCTGCATCGGCCACCTGAGGGCCAGATAGATCAGATAACAGAATAGATGTCATCGGCATAAAGAACAGTGAAATACCGATCCCCATAAACAGCTGTATCGAGGCTATCGTGACAAAATCAACCTCATTATTGAAATGGGTGCGCAGATAACAGCTCATACTAATGACGATAAATGACAGCGCCGTTAGTTTCCGCATATCAATTTTGGTGCCCATCTTACCAAGCACGGGGGTCAGGAATAATGGTAATAATCCCATCGGTGCTGCCGCCAAGCCGGCCCATACTGAGGTGTATCCCATCTGGCTTTGCAACCATTGCGGTAAGATCAGGTTGATACTGAAGAAACCGGAAAAACCCAACGTCAGTAATATCGTGCCGATACAGAAATTGCGGTTAGTGAACAGGCGCAAATTGATAATCGGGTGCTCATCGGTCAGTTCCCAGATCACCAGGAAGATCAGCATAATCGCAGCAAAAGCAGTGCCACCGATGATCCACGGGTCATTGAACCAATCCAGATCGTTACCTTTATCCAACACAATTTGCAGTGCACCGACACCCAAGACTAATGCGGCAAAACCAACATAATCCAGTGGTGCTTTGGAAGGCGCATGAGGGCGATCTTTTAGCTGTTTCGCGACCACCATGACCGCAAATATACCAATCGGGATATTGATAAAGAATATCCACGGCCAGCTGTAGTCATAGGTTAACCAACCACCCAGAATAGGGCCAACAATCGGCCCGACGACTGCCACCATTCCCAATAAAGCAAGCGCCATACTGCGCTTCGCAGCGGGGAAGATAGATAGCAGCAATGTTTGGCTCATTGGAAATAATGGCGCTGCAGCCAAGCCTTGTAAGGCGCGGAACACCACCAGCATACCCATGGATTGCGATATGCCACACAAGAATGAGGTGATAATAAACAGGATCAGCGCACCTAGATATAAGTGCACTTCACCCACCCGACGACTCAGCCAGGCAGTCATTGGCAAACCGATGGCGTTACAGACCGTGAAAGACGTAATAACCCAGGTGCCCTGATTTAAACTGACACCCATATTGCCAGCCATCGTGGGCAGTGACACATTGGCGATGGTGCTATCGAGGACTTGCATAAAGACCCCGAGTGCAATCGCAAAGGTACACAGCCCCAGATTTTTCGGCTGAAAGCCCAAACTGTGTGCCATGGTCTCAACCTTTCATATGACTAGATGAAGATTGTGTATCGTTATCGGCAATGATTTTCTTGATGATGGCATCAACACCAGCCAGTTGTTGTCCGTACACATCAGTCTGATAACGAGCTTGATGTGGTGCGGTTTCAGCTAACAGTGCTCCGTCGGTGTTATGCAAATCAACATCAACAATCATCGACAAACCAATACGCAGAGGGTGTTTTTTCAGCTCTTCGGCATCCAGCTGAATACGGACAGGTAAGCGTTGAACGACCTTGATCCAGTTACCTGTAGCGTTTTGGGCTGGCAGCAGAGAAAAGGCACTACCGGTACCAATACCCAGACTTTCCACTTTGCCGTGATATTCCACTTTGCTGCCATACAGATCGGCAGTGACAGTTGCGGGTTGGCCGATACGCATCTTGGTCAGCTGAGTTTCTTTGAAGTTGGCATCGACCCAAACTTGCTCAAGAGGCACAACTGCCATCAGGGTGGCGCCCGGAGTTACACGTTGACCAACCTGTACATTACGACGCGCCACATAACCAGAAACCGGTGCAACCATCACAGTGCGTTGTTTTTCCAGATATGCCTGACGCAGTTTGCTAATAGCACTTTTAACCAACGGATGGGTTGTCACGGTGGTGTTGTTAACCAGCGCTTGTTGAGATTTCAGTTGCTGTTGCGCTGCGGCTAACACTTTTTCCGCGGAACTGACAACATCCTGCGCATGGATCAGTTCTTCTTGTGACAAACCACCGGCTTTCACCATGTTTTTACGACGGGCCACATCCGCTTGTGCTTTTTGTAAGTCAATTTTGCGTTCTGCGGTTACAGCCTGAGCCTGATCGACGTTGTTAAACAGTGTACGTACCTGACGAACAGTCTGCGCTAAACCAGCTTCGGCATTTTCTTGTGCTAATAGGGCATCGCTTTGGTCAAAACTGATCATCGGCTGACCTTTTTGCACAAAATCACCATCATCGGCGGCAATACTGGTTACGGTACCCGCTGTTTCAGGCGTGATCTGCACTAAGTTACCGCTGATATAAGCGTCGTCAGTCGATTCAGACCAAATCGCATGATGGAAATACCAATAGTAAGAACCGGCAGCAGCAATAATTAACAAAACTAATAAAACCAGCAGGCTATTTTTGCGCTGTCCGGAACGAGGTGACGCTGATTTTTCAGAAACGGTATGGCTCATAATTAATCCTTATTGCGCATTAGCTATTTTTATTTTGCAAATGAGAGGCTGTGGCATGTTCATCGTTACTAAATCCACCGCCCAGCGATTGGATCAGTAATGCCAGCGAATCTTGTTGACGTGTTTTCAGCGTCGATAATTGGTTTTCCGCCTGGATCAGCTGCTGTTCTGCTATTAATACGGCCAGCTGGCTGCCTAAACCTGAACGGAAGCGGGCAGCGCTAACCTGATAGGTTTTGTCTGCTAACGTGGCTGTTTCTTCCGCATCAATAAGCTGTTGTTTTAATGATTGCATCACCAACACATTGTCAGCGATCTCACCTAATGCATTGGTCAGGGTCTGGTTATATTGCGCGACCGCTAAGTCATAAGCAGCAGTTTTGGCTTGCAGATTGGCTTTCAGCCCGGTTTCAAACAAGGGGATGGAAACCGCAGGCGCAACACTCCATGATTGACTGACATCACCTAAAATGGCATCGCCCAAAATTGATTTAAAACCAGCCATCGCGGTCAGATTAAAATCAGGGTAATAACGCGCTTTGGCGACAGCGATATTTTTACTCGCTGCTTCAACGCGCCACCGCGCAGCGGTGATGTCAGCACGATGACTGATCAACGATGCAGGAATATTTTCCGGCAGGCCAGTTACTTGAGCGCTCAATAAATGTGGACGTGGCAATGAAGCTGCGCGATCTGGCCCTTGGCCTAATAGCGTACTCAAACTGTTTTTAAGCTGACCGATCACCAAAGTGCGTTGTTCAACTTGTTGTTTCGCCGCTGATACCGCGGTATTGGCGGCCAGTAAACGGTCTTCTGCGACCAAGCCAGACTTCAGTAGTTGCTGTGTGATCTGTGTAATTTGTTGTGCGCGGTCCAGTTCCCGTTTCGCTAAATCGGCTGATTCATAGGCATTGGCCAACTGAATGTAGGTACGGGTAATACTAGTGGATAAAGCAATACGGGCAGCCTGATAATCAACTTCCGACGCTTTTTGCTGGTTAACACTGGCTTCCCATGCGGCACGTTTTCCACCCCAGAGGTCAAAGTCATAGCTAAAAGTTAACCCAGCAGAGCGAACGGTAGAAAAGCGGTTACCCTGTCCAGACGGATCTTCTAAGCGAGATAGACGCGAACGTTTCAAACTGGCGTTGGCATCCAGTGTTGGTGAGAAACCGGCATCAGCAGCAGACACCTGCGCATCAGCAGCCTCCAAACGGGCGTTAGCGACTTGCATGGTTGGGTTATGCGCTAAGGCTTCATTAATTAATTGTGCCAGTGCCGGGTCGCCTAACTGATTCCACCAATCTTGTTTTGGCCAATCAGCAGGAGATAAGTGGTCAGTTGCCAGCGAATGTTGACTGGCTAAAGCACCGGTTTTTAATAAAACACCATTGGCTTGAACGTCATCGGGTGAAGCGCAACCCGATAACAGCACACATAGTGCAATGCCTGAAATTACAAACGTGGTTGCTTTCATCATTAATCTTCTTTTGGTTCGATAGCAGGAAATGAAGCAGTCGCAAGGCCACAGGTTGAACCCGCAGCCACTAAGATTTTTCTCAGTATTATTTTGAGTTGCTGGATCTCATCATCGGTTAACGCACTGACCAGCTCTTTTTGCGAGTTCACGGCAAGCGGTAGCGCGCGATCAATCACTTCACGACCTTTATCGGTCACAGCAATCAATAAAGAGCGACGATCACTAGGGTCAGGTGAGCGTGTGATCAGTTCTTTCTTTTCGAGACGATCGAGCATTCGGGTGACGGCACCACCATCAACACCCAATGATTTACAGATGTCGGAAGGGCGGTTGATGTTAAAAAAATGCATCTTGAACAGGGCTTTAGCTTGCGCTGCGGTAATGTCTTCTTCCGCAATATG
This sequence comes from uncultured Tolumonas sp., assembly GCF_963678185.1. Taxonomy (NCBI): domain Bacteria; kingdom Pseudomonadati; phylum Pseudomonadota; class Gammaproteobacteria; order Aeromonadales; family Aeromonadaceae; genus Tolumonas; species uncultured Tolumonas sp. The sequence goes on along the minus strand of NZ_OY782757.1, from coordinate 800,384 downwards.
CTGATCTAACAAACGATCTTTGAGCAGGTTGGTATTACCAAGCAGAAAACTCACATTTTCAGCCAGATTCAGAATTTCATACGAGGATGGATTTTGCTTAGACATATATTGCCTTGTCATTAATTGACTATGCAATTAATTATGCGCGTGTGTTTAAAATCCGACAAGCCCTAAAGTGGAATAATTTATATCAGTTTAAAAACTACTCAGCTCCCAGTGGCAGGAAGGGCAGTGGTTTGACTCCAATGACGGTATTTACCGGGCGGAACCCCGATCAATTGTTTCATATGCTTACTGAGATGGCTCACGCTGGCGAAGCCATTTTGCAGGGCTATGGTGAGTAAATCGTCATTGGTATGTTGTAACTGTTCACGTGCACGCTCTATACGTCGGCGTAATACCCAATTGTGCGGGGGCATACCGAAGCTTATCTTAAACATATGAGCAAAATGATATCCGGAAAGGTGAAGTTGCTCGGCCATGGCTGATAACGTCATGTTTTCCGCCAGATGAGTCTCTATCCAGTCACGAATAGTCGTTCGCTGCACTGGCGATAACCCACCTTTGATCGCGGGCAATTGCACACGCTGAGTTTGTGTCTGTAACAGGTGCAGCAAAATGTCATGGCTTAAGGCGTTAGCAGACAAGCAGGCTATTGGATCACTCCAGTCATATTGCACCAGACGCAAACACGATGCGGTTAGCCAGGCATCATCCATATAAGTGCGATCGGCTAAAGAAAACAAGCGTGGTTCGGCATCCAAGATTTGTACGACTTGTCGGGCAAATAACTCTGGCGGCATATACAAATGCAAGAAGCGTATTTCACCGCCAATTTCCCAGTATGATTCATGCTCTGCTGGCAACAGACACAACTTGCCGGGGGCACCCCATTTATCCGGTTGATCGCGTCGCCGAACTTTTTCGCCGCCGGAAAGATAAAGGGAAAGCGTATGGTGACCGGGACGAGAATAAGCCGTGTCATTCAGCAATTGCCGATGCCAGGTAGCCGCGCTGAAACCATCACCTAGCGGGGAGTGGCGCTTCAACGTGGCGTGTGCTTCGGTAAGCACATCGACAACATGCATTTGTGCGTTCGGCATAACCATCCTTACTACGCGTTCACCTTTGAGTGTATCGATTATCGCGTTAAACAAAAGCCATCTTCGTAAATAACCGCAAGAACAGACAATTGGTTTTGCCCGAAAACCATCATGATAGTTAGCAGAATAGAAACGGAGGTTATATGAATATTCTGCTGTATATCACGACCGTACTGATTTGGGGAACCACGTGGCTGGCACTGAAATGGCAGTTGGGCGTTACTGCGATCCCATTTTCAATTGCCGGACGTTTCCTGCTGGCCGCATTTATCATGCTGACTTATCTGGTATTGCGAAAGAAATTAACCATTCCAAAAGGGGAAGTGTTGCGTCTGATTTTGCTGCAAGGCGTGTTTTTGTTCTGTTGTAACTTTCTCTGTTTTTATACGGCCAGTGCCTGGATACCCAGCGGATTGATCGCGGTGATCTTTTCCACTTCAACACTTTGGAATGCACTGAGTGCTCGGTTCATCTTTCATAAACAGATCCAGCCGAAAGTTTGGCAAGGCGGTGGGTTAGGGCTGGTGGGCTTATTGTTTCTGTTCTGGCCGGAAATATCCGCTCATTCAGCTTCTCTCAATGTGCTAAAAGGCTTGGGTTTAGCTTTGCTGGGCACGTTATTTTTCTCTTCCGGTAATCTTATTTCCGCACGTTTACAGACCTTAGGTGCCACACCATTGCAGACCAATGGCTGGGCCATGTTATGCGGGGCCACTGTTTTGCTGGTAGGTAGTCTGTTTTCCGGTTTGAGCTGGCAAATTGACCCCAGTCCGCGTTATTGGGGGGCCTTGGTATATCTGGCTTTCTTCGGTTCTGTTATTGGATTTACAGCTTATCTGATGCTGGTGGGGCGCATCGGTGCAGAACGAGCCGCCTACAGCACAGTGTTATTTCCGATAGTGGCCTTAAATTTATCGGTTTGGTTTGAAGATTATCACTGGTCACTGTCTGGTTTATTCGGCTTGGGTTTGGTTATCGCGGGAAATGTTCTGGTTTTTTACCGCCCAATGAGTAAGAAAGGGGAAGGTATAGCGATATTGAAGCCAAATGCGTGATATTCATCGTCAGAAATATTATGTTTAATTTGATGCCTTTGTATTAAGCGGCTCTGCGAACAGAGTCCGCTTATATCAGCTTAGTTAATATAACTGGCAATGAAAGATCATCGATAGGTTTTACTTATCGTAATAATCGTCCAAATAGTATTGCTTCTCATTTGCGCTATTGATAATAATTATCATTAGAGATATGCAAAGAGAGGCAATCAACATGACTACCAAAAAATTAGTATTAATCCGGCATGGTGAAAGTACTTGGAATCAGGAAAATCGTTTCACCGGCTGGACTGATGTCGAACTGTCGCCAAAAGGCATAGAAGAAGCCCATCAGGCAGGCAAATTACTGCTGAAAGAAGGTTATACTTTTGATTTTGCTTATACATCTGTACTGAAACGTGCCATTTCAACACTATGGTATATTCAAGAAGAGATGGATCTGCAGTGGATCCCTGTAGAAAAAGACTGGCGATTAAATGAACGTCACTATGGTGCGCTGCAAGGCTTGAACAAGGCAGAAACGGCACAGAAATATGGTGATGAACAAGTGCTGTTATGGCGGCGGGGTTATGCGATTACGCCACCTGCGTTAACAGAAGACGATAAACGCTTTCCTGGCCATGATCCGCGTTATGCCAAACTGAATAAAGAACAACTACCCGTTACCGAAAGCTTAGCTATTACCATTGATCGTGTCATACCGTATTGGAATGATGTCATAAAACCCAGAGTTGCATCTGGTGAACGGGTGATTATCGCGGCCCACGGCAATTCGCTGCGCGCCTTAGTGAAACATCTTGATGGGATCAGTGAAAAAGACATCCTTGAGTTGAACATTCCAACGGGTGTGCCTCTGATCTATGAACTTGATGACGATATGCAGCCAGTGAAGCATTACTACCTCGGTGACCCAGAAGAAATAGCTGCCAAAGCACATGCCGTCGCTAATCAGGGTAAAGCCAAGTAGTCAGCCAAGAAAAGCGTTAATTATTGGTGCAAATCCGGTCTCTGCCTTGCTGTTTCGCCTGATAGAGCAGTCGATCAGCTGCTTGAAGCATTTCATCCAGCTGATCGGCCAATTCATCAGTAACACCGAAACTGGCTGTAACATAGACTGGGTGCCCGAGATCCATCGGTGTATCTTTTAAATCCTGTTGAAATTGCTCAATACGTGTCAGTGCGACTTCAAAGGGAATATTCAGCATGATCACTCCGAACTCTTCTCCGCCTAAACGGAACGTAATGCAATCGGGGAAATGCTCGCTAAACAACGTAGATATAGTGCGTAATACGGTGTCACCGGCATGATGGCCATGCGCATCGTTGATCCGTTTAAAATGATCAATATCCATAACACACATAGTGATAGGGTGACCGGCCGATTTAGCCGCGCGGAATTGTTTTTCTGCCTTTTCAAATAAATAACGGCGATTAAACAGTTGCGTTAGGTAATCACGATATGTGGTTTCACGCAGCTTGGCTAATAACTCCAGTGTTTCCAGATTATGATTGATTCGGCATTGCAGCTCTTCCGGCGCAAACGGTTTAGTCAAAAAGTCATTGGCGCCATATTTAATGAAGCGGGCCGACAGTGATTTTTCATTGATGGCGGAAATACCAATAATGGCCAGTTCTTCTTTATCTTTTTTCTCGCGTAGCGCTTTAACCAGCTCCATGCCATTCATGACAGGCATATGGTAATCCGCGAGGATCATTTTGATTTCAGGGTGTTTGTTCAAAATTGCCAATGCTTCTGCGCCATCAGCAGCTTCATGAACGGTCAGCAGCCAACGGCGTAATTGTCGGGTAACAAACTGCATCCCAGTAAATGAATCTTCGACCACCAATACCGAAATAAATTGATTGAGATAAAGACGGCGCAGCAGACTGACTACATAGTTAAACGATGTTTTTGAATCTTTAATGATGTAATCAACGAGGCCACGTTCCAGTAACTCATCGCGTTTTTCTTCACTAAAACTAGCGGTCATGACGATGGCGGGAATATGCCATTGCAATACTTCATCTAACGCTTCTCCATCTGGAGCATCCGGTAATGTCAGATCAACCAGTGCGGCAAAATAATCATGATTCGATGCCAATCGGGCTTTAGCATCAGCCAGCGTATAAGCGGAATCGACCTCAACATTTAACTCTTTGCGAATATTCGCGCTGAGTGCTCGAGAGATCATCATGCTGTCTTCAATCAAAAGGATCTTATTCATAAAATGCGCGCACAGTCATCATAGAAACATCGTTAGGTTTCAGTATAAACGTAACAGAGTAAGCTGTTTACTATGGGATTTTGATTCTGTGGCGAACACCAATTTGTTTGGCGTAATTAGCTGTGTTAGGAAGGAAAAAACGAAGAATGAAACATATTGAACGAAGATTACGGAACAGAAAAACATGAGAATTTCTGTTCCGCAGTCACATTATTTATGACGTTCTTTCAGGCAGTTAACAACATCGGCCAGTTTCAGACCTTCGTTTTGCAGCAAGACAGTCAGGTGATACAGCAAATCGGCAGATTCATTGATCAGCTCTTCCCGATCTTTTGCCATTGCGGCCAGTGCTACTTCAACGCCTTCTTCGCCCACTTTCTGTGCAATACGTTTAGTGCCTTTGGCATACAAGCTCGCAGTATAACTGGATGAAGGATCGGCATCTTTACGACCAGCCAGGATCTGCTCTAACTCAGCTAAAAAGCCCAGTGGCAGCGCAGGGTGTTCATCAAAACACGATGGGCAACCACGGTGGCAAGTCGGACCAATCGGGTCAGCAGCAACCAGTAGACTGTCATTGTCGCAGTCGGTGGTAATAGCATGCAGTTGCAGCACGTGACCAGAGGTTTCGCCTTTAGTCCATAGACGGTTTTTGCTGCGACTAAAGAACGTCACATGACCTGTTTCCAGCGTTTTATCCAGCGCTTCGCGGGTCATATAACCTTGCATCAATACCTGACCGGTATGTACATGCTGCACAATCGCTGGGATCATACCGCCAGTTTTTTCCCAATCCAGACGAGTTGGGTCAACAGTAATTAAATCAGTCACGGATCTGCACTCCTTCGTTACGCAGATAAGCTTTTAATTCAGGGATCGGAATAATTCCCTTATGAAATACGGAAGCAGCCAGTGCACCATCAACATCAGCGATCTGGAAAGCATCACGGAAGTGTACCATTTCTCCGGCACCACCTGAGGCGATCAACGGCACTTTGCAAAGATCACGGATCAGTTTCAGCTGCGTTAAATCGTAACCTTGACGCACGCCGTCCTGGTTCATCATATTCAGCACGATCTCACCGGCACCGCGTTTCTGCACTTCCACAACCCAATCGGGTGTTGTCCAATTTGTTACGCGAGTGCGAGTTTCATCGCCGGTGTATTGTTTCACCTGATATTGACCAGTGGCTGCATCAAAATAGGAATCGATACCAACTACAATACACTGCACACCAAAACGATCGGCCAGTTCGGTAATCAGTTTAGGGTTAGCCAGCGCAGGAGAATTAATTGAAACTTTGTCTGCGCCAAATTCCAGAATGCGTTTTGCGTCTTCCACCGATTTAATGCCGCCAGCGACACAAAATGGAATATCGATCACTTCGGCAACACGGCTCACCCAGCTTTTATCCACCACGCGAGCATCAGAAGAGGCGGTGATATCATAAAACACCAGCTCGTCCGCACCTTCATCGGCATAACGTTTTGCCAATGGCACGATATCGCCCATAACTTCGTGATTACGGAACTGAATGCCTTTAACCACCACGCCATCTTTAACGTCTAAACAGGGGATTATACGTCGAGCCAGCATGCGATAGCCTCCTTCACGGTGAACTTGCCTTCGAGCAGTGAACGACCGAGGATCACACCACCAACACCAGAGCCTTTCAGTGCTTCGATATCTGCGATACCACCAATACCACCAGACGCCTGCCAGTTGATTTGCGGAAATTGTGCCGCCAAATCACGATACAGCCCGACATTACTGCCTTGCAGCGTGCCATCACGGGAGATATCTGTGCACAGCACATGTTTCAGGCCCACCGGCAGATAATGCGCCAGCAAGGCTTCGATAGTGACGCCACTGTCTTCTTGCCAGCCGGCAACGGCAATTTTGCGTTGACCTTGTGCATCGATGTTCACATCCAGCGCCAGTACGATTTTATCTGCACCGTATTTTTCTACCCAGCCAGCCACCGTTGCCGGATCTTTCACCGCAGTAGAACCAATCACCACGCGATTCGCACCTGCATCTAACAAGTCGATCACGTCTTGCTCGGTACGCACACCACCACCAATCTGTACCGGTGCTTTGGTGTTTGCCAGCAGTTTGCGAATCACAGTCAGCTGACGTTTGGTGCTGTCTTTGGCGCCATCCAGATCAACCAGATGTAACTGAGTGGCACCTTGCGCCACGTAGTCATCAAAACGACCTTGCGGGTCAGCAGAATATTCGGTTTTCTGACCGTAGTCTCCCTGATAGAGGCGAACTACTTTACCGTCGATTAAATCAATAGCCGGAATAATCATTACATCTCCAGGAAATTACGGATCAGTTGCGCACCCAGTTTGCCCGAGCGTTCCGGGTGGAATTGCGCACCAAAGAAATTGTCTTTACCCACAACCGCACTAAACGGTGAACCATAATCACAACGAGCCAGTGTGGCTTCGGTGACTTCCAGCGCATAAGAGTGCACAAAGTAGAAATAGCTGCCGGAAGGAATACCGTTGAACAGCGGATGCGTACCATCGTGCTCAATCTGGTTCCAACCCATATGCGGTAAGCGCAAGTCACCGACTTGCATCAGTTTCACTTTACCGGGAATGATACCGAGACATTGAATATCTGCTTCGCCATCCATGCTCTCTTCAGACGCCTGCGCCAGCATCTGCATCCCAAGGCAGAAACCCAGCAACGGTTGTTTGGCTTCGCGGATCAAATCCACCAGCTTACGTTCCTGCAGATTGCGCATGGCGGCTTTCGCGGTGCCCACACCGGGCAGGATCAGCTTATCGGCAGATTTGATGTCAGCCGCCTCGCAGCTGACAATCGGCTCCACACCTAAACGCTGGATCGCCATTTTTACTGAAGACAGGTTGGCACAACCGGTGTCAATAATAGTCAGTTTCATGCTGAACCCCTTACAGAACACCTTTGGAAGAGGGCAGTTCCGTGCCTTCTACTTTGATCGCCTGACGCAATGCGCGACCAAAACCTTTGAACAGCGCTTCGACCTGATGATGCGTATTACCTTCCGTTACAGACAGATTTAACGTGATTGCCATGGCATCAGTCAGTGAGCGGAAGAAATGTTGCACCATTTCGGTGTTGAATTCGCCCACTTGTTCGCGGCCAAAATTCGCATCAAACACGAGGAATGGACGGCCAGATAAGTCTATAGCAACCTGAGCCAGACATTCATCCATCGGCAGCAGGAAACCAAAACGACCAATGCCGCGTTTGTTACCCAATGCTTTTTTCAGTGCTTCGCCCAACGCAAGAGCTGTATCTTCAACTGTGTGATGATCGTCGATATGCAAATCGCCTTTCACACTTAATTGCAGGCTGAAGCCAGCATGCGTTGCGATCTGATCCAGCATGTGATCAAAGAAACCAATACCGGTTGCGATTTGATTGCTGCCAGATTTATCCAGATCAACATCAACACTGATCTGAGTTTCTTTGGTATTTCTGATCACGTGCGCTTTGCGGCCTTTATTCAGCAGCATGTCACGGATGTGATTCCAGTTGCAGGTCTCTGGATTATAACGAATTCCATGAATGCCCATGTTTTCTGCCAGCTGCACGTCCGTGATGCGATCGCCGATCACATACGAGTTGGCATGATCAATACGGCCTGAATGCATGTAATCTTTCACGATGCCGAGTTTCGGTTTACGGCAGGTACAGTCTTCATGTGGGAAATGTGGGCAAATCAGCACCGCTTCCCAAGTCACGCCTTGTGATTCAAAGATGTGCATCATCAGATCTTGCGGCGGTTGGAAGTTTTCCAGAGGCAAACTGTCGGTGCCTAAACCATCCTGATTGGTCACCATCACTAAAACATAACCCGCTGCCTGCAGTTCACGCAGAGCCGGAATGACCATTGGCTCAAAGCGCAGTTTATCCAGACTATCAACCTGCTTATCGACCACAGGTTCTTCAATCAAAGTACCGTCGCGGTCAATGAAGAGAAATTTTTGCTTTTGGCTCACGGCGTTCTCCCTGTCAGGCCAGTGATTGCAGTACAGTTAACACTGCCTGCATTTCTGCTTCGTCACCAATCGTGACACGCACGGAATTATCCAGCATCGGCTTATTCGCAAAATCACGCAAAATAATGCCTTGTTCAACCATAGCAGCAAATACTTTTGCACTCTCGGTAAAACGGATCAGCACAAAGTTACCGTTATCATCGTAAATATCTTTTACACATGGCAAAGCAGCAATATCGGCTTTGAATTTTTGCTTCAGCTCATTTAACCAAGCGATGCGAGCACGCATTTTTTCCAGACCGGCAGGGCTTAATGCCTGCGCGGCAATTTGCGCTACGGGTTCAGCAATCGGGTAAGGTGCGATCACTTTCAGCAGCAGGCTGATCACTTCCGCATTCGCAATGGTGAAGCCACAGCGCAGTCCAGCCAAGGCAAAGCCTTTAGACAGTGTGCGGGTGATCACCAGATTTGGATAATCATTGATCAGGTCAATCATGCTGAATTGCGGGCAGAACTCAATATAGGCTTCATCGACCACAACAATCGCTTTGTTCTGTGTGGCATTCAGCACCGTGATCAGTTTTTCACGATCCAGCACTGTACCGGTCGGGTTATTTGGCGAGCAGAAGAAAATAACCTTCACACCATCCAGCTGTTCCAGAATAGCCGGAACATTCGGCTGGAAATCTGCTAGCGGAGGAACAGTACGGATGCCAACACCACAGGTTTCCGCACTGATGGAATACATACCGTAAGTCGGTGGGCAGATCAGGATCTCTTCCTTACCCGGCTCACAGAAGGTGCGTACCAGTAATTCGATCGCTTCGTCAGATCCACGGCTGACCAGCACTTGGTCAGGCTGCACACCCGCATAGGCGGCATAAGATTCGATCACTTGTGGCGGCTGACATTCCGGGTAACGGTTCAGATTACTGCTATCCAGCGTATATTGTTCGCTTTTCGGTGCCTCGTTGGCGTTCAGGAAGACATGACCTTTACCGCCAATACGGCGGGCAGATAGGTAAGGGGTCAGATCTTGTACGCGCTGGCAAGCCAGTTTCGTCAGACTCATTATTTTGCCTCCTGGCTATTAATGCTTTCCATGCGGATAGTGACAGCACGTTTGTGCGCAGTCAGACCTTCGGCATCGGCCATCGTTGTTACTGTAGTTGCCAGACCAGCCAAACCCTCAGCACTTAACTCTTGCACGGTATAACGGCGCTGGTAATCGGCCAAACCGAGGCTGGATGCGGTTTTCGCATAACCGTAGGTTGGCAGTGTGTGGTTGGTACCACTGGCGTAATCACCTACCGATTCTGGTGTCCAGTTGCCTAAGAAAATCGAACCGGCATTTTCCAACTGACCAAGTAAAGCGCGCGGCTCAACAGTCTGCACGATCAAATGCTCTGGTGCGTATTCATTGGAAATGACGCAAGCTTCTTCCAGATCGGCACAAATGATAGAACGACTGCTTTCTAATGCTTTACGGGCAATATCGGCACGGCTCAATTCGGCCAGTTGTTTTTCCAACTCTGCATCGACCTGATTTGCTAATTCAACAGATGGTGTAACTAAGACAACCTGAGAGTCTGGGCCATGTTCAGCCTGAGACAGCAAGTCAGAAGCCACAAAAGCAGCATTAGCGGTATCATCTGCAATAACCAATACTTCAGATGGACCAGCGGCCATATCAATCGCTGCGCCGCGGAAATCCATGCTGACCTGGCGTTTGGCTTCGGTTACCCAGGAGTTCCCCGGGCCAAAGATTTTATCAACTTTTGAGACTGACTCAGTGCCATATGCCATTGCAGCAATCGCTTGCGCACCACCCATGGTGTAGATTTCACTGACACCACACAGCGTTGCAGCGTAGATGATTTCATCAGCAATCGGTGGCGGTGAGCACAGAATGACTTTGCGGCATTCGGCAATTTTCGCCGGAATAGCTAGCATCAAAACTGTCGAAACGAGCGGCGCGCTACCACCGGGAACATACAAACCAACCCGGTTAATCGGTTGATAGTGAAGTTCGCAACGCACACCAGCTTGAGTATCTAAAGAAAGCGGCGTGGGTTTTTGTGCCTGGTGGAAAGTGGCAACATTACGATAAGCATGCTGAATAGCGTTTTTCAGCTCCGGGCTGGTGCGTTCACAAGCGGCTTGAATAACTGCGTCACTTAAACGTAAATCACCGTCGCTGACTTTATCGAATTTGGCCGTGAATTCGCGTAGCGCGCTATCACCTTCGGTACGAATACGGTTCACGATGTTGCTGACAATGCTCGTGATTTCCGCTGAATTACTCATGGCCGGACGGGTCAGCGTCTCGCGACGCTGTTCCATATCCAGATTTGCCCACTGAACGATCTGCATATTCTGCTCCCGTTACATCATCATTTTTTCGATTGGCAGTACCAGAATCGAGCTGGCACCCAGCGCTTTCAGCTTTTCCATGGTTTCCCAGAATAGGGTTTCAGTCGCAACAACATGCATCGCTACGTGTGTGCTGTCACTGGCCAGTGGCATCACAGTCGGGTTTTCAGCGCCTGGTAACAGGGCAGTAATTTCGGCCAATTTGTCTTTTGGTGCGTGCAGCATGATGTATTTGCTTTCACGGGCTTGCAACATGCCTTCCAGACGCGGCATCAAGCGATCAACCAGTTTTTGTTTTTCTGGATAGAGTTCAGTATCAGCCTGAATTAATGCAGCTTTAGAACGGTAGATAACCTGAACTTCTTTCAGACCGTTAGCTTCTAACGTGGCGCCTGAGGAAACCAAATCACAGATCGCCTCAGCCAGACCCGCACGCGGGGCGACTTCTACAGAACCCGTCAGTAAAACTGGTTTGAAAGAAACACCTTGCTCGGCCAGAAAGCGTTTCAACAGGTGAGGGTAGGTGGTCGCAATCTTTTTGCCCTGCAGTGCAGCAACGCCGGTCCATTCTTCTTCACGTGGAATAGCCAGTGACAGACGGCATCCGCCGTAGTCCAGATCTTTTAGTTTTTTGAACGCAGTTGGTAAACCGAGAGACTGACGCTCAAGCATGGTCTCTTCCAGCACGTTTTCACCTACAATTCCTAGGTCGACAACCTTGTCCATGACCAGGCCAGGAATATCGTCATCACGAACGCGCAGAATATCAATTGGCATGTTTTCAACGTGCGCGATCAAACGATCTTCACGCAAATTGATTTTAAAACCACAGCTTTTCAGCAGTTCTTGAGAATCCTGACTCAGGCGACCTGATTTCTGCATCGCGATGCGCAGACGTTTGCTATCCATAGTTATATCCTTGTAAATGAAAAAACCCTCGGAAGTAGTGGCTTCCGAGGGTTAAGTGATTGGCTTGGGAACCACTGGGAAGTCACTTTGTGTCTTCCAGCAGCAATCCTCCTGAAAGACTATTCTGGATGATGGCGATGATGATGGTGCACAGTCTTCAGTGAGGTCATAATGGTTTATGTTGCTTCTTTATTGTCCCAATGGCATACAAAATACCGTGCCTGATAAAAAATGCAAGCACAGATTATCGCAAATGAGATTTTGAATTAAATATCACCAATAATGCAATATTATTCATTGTTGCAATGGGGAATATGATTTTTATTTTCGGCTTATTTTTTGTACTGCTTGGCCGATAATATATGTAGATACTCTGATATCTAGTAAGGCGCTCACTATGCCCAACCAAGATATGCTTTTCCCTATATTACCGCGACCTACACCGCCGGTTAATCTGAATGATATCGTGCATCACGATGTCCCGCGTGTAGAAAAACAGCCGGAAACGCACAAGATTGATACCGAGCAACACCACCCTCAGCAGCAACCGCATAGTCATCATACTGAGCCACACGCTCAAGATGATACTGCTGAGAAAGAAGATAATGCCGAGACAAACTCAATTACACCTGATGATGATAAACATCCGGAACATATAGATATTTTTATCTGATTTTTCTGTTTTTTAATCTCAAGTTCGCGGTTAACCTCTGAAATGATACAATCCCCATACTATTCACTGCTGAATTGGATTTAGTTCTGTGTCATTGCAAACTATCTGGCATAAACAACGTTGGCAGCGTCAGATATGGCTGACGGCACTGCTTACCTGTTTATTGATAGCTATCCTTATCAGCCTCTCGTCGGGCAGCTACCAGATTGGTTTAACTGATTGGTGGCATGGCTTATCTGAAACACAACAGCAGGTGATCTGGCAACTTCGCTTACCGCGGACTTTGTTAGCCATAGCAGTGGGGGGCGGGCTGGCACTATGTGGTGCTGTTCTGCAGATATTATTGCATAATCCTGTTGCGGAACCAGGCCTGATTGGCATCTCTAGTGGTGCGAGTTTACTTGCGGTCATCGTTATTTTTGTTGGTCATCAGTGGGGAATAATGATCCCTGCCTGGGGGATCAGCGTCTCGGCATTTATTGGCGCATTGCTGGTCACATTATTGTTACTGCGATTATCACAACGTGGGCAAATAGGCGGAAGTCGGTTATTACTGCTGGGTGTTGCGATTGGTATTGCCAGTAATGCATTAACTACATGGTTACTCTATTTCTCTGATGATCAGGCTTTGCGAGAAATTATGTTCTGGATGATGGGAAGTCTCGCATATGGGCAGATCCATCCAGCATATTGGTGGATACCTTTTATTCTGGTGTGCGGATGGTTGTTATGTCAGCACCGCCAATTGGCGCTTCTGCAGTTAGGTGCTTATCAAGCCCAGTTGATGGGGTTAGATTTGCGTAAAACTCATCGCAAACTGGTTTGGGCTATTTGTTTTATCAGTGGAATGTGTGTGGCTTTGGCTGGTGTTATTGGCTTTATCGGTTTGGTTGTTCCTCATTTACTGCGATTAGCCGGTAAAGATGGGCCTGCTTTTACTATTCCCGCATCGATTTTAGCTGGCAGTTTGTTGTTATTGGTTGCGGATGTATTATCGCGCTCTTTAGTTAGTGCCGGTGAACTTCCTGTTGGTGTGGTCACTGCCACAATCGGTGCGCCTATCTTTATTTATCTTTTGGTTCGTCGTCATGCTCTCGCTGGTTGATTTTTCGGTTAAGCAGCGGGTGGGGCCTCTTTCGGTTTCTGTCGCTGCAGGGCAACATATTGCGCTGTTAGGGCCGAATGGAAGTGGCAAGTCCAGCTTATTACTTGGCATCGCTGGGCTGATTTCGTCACAGGGTAAGGTTGAGCTGGAACAACAAGACGTTCGTCAGTGGACAATGCAATATGCCGCTATTAAACGGGCGATGCTGCCACAACGTACCGCACAGTTATTACCAATTGCGTGTTATCAGGTTATCGCATTGGGTGCTTCACCGTTAAACTGTAGTGCCAGTGCGATTCAGTCAGCCATAGAACAGGTTTGTTCACGGCTGGAACTGCTCGATTACTTGGAACGCGATTTCAGCCAGTTATCTGGCGGCGAGCAACAACGGATATTATTAGCCAAAACATTGCTGCAAGTCTGGCCCACATTAAATCCGCAAGCACGTTTGCTACTGTTGGATGAACCGCTGGCTGGTCTTGATTGGCATCATCAGATCACGGTGTTGACTGTGCTCAAAGAGCTTACGCAGCAAGGGATGACAGTCTTAACATCGATCCATGACTTTAATCTGGCGGTAGCGCATTGCGATACAATCTGGTGTTTACAGCAAGGTAAGCTGGTTTTTTCTGATTCAGCGAATCAGTTCGATGAACATTTAATCGAACAAGTTTTTCGTCTTAAAACAATTCGTAGTCAGGCTGAAGGTCAGACTGTATTTATTCCATGGCGTGTCAGTTAATGATCCCAGCCTGTCAAAAGAGGATGTCAATGTGAAACCAGGAAACACCGGTTTATCTCGGGTATATAAAGCAGGCATTTATAGCATGCAAGGCATTAAAGCCGCATGGCAACATGAAGCTGCTTTCCGTCAGGAAGTGATCCTGATGTTATTGTTAACGCCAGCAGCGTTCATTATCGGTGATGGATTAACACAAAAACTGTTGTTACTCGTTCTGGCTTGGTTGGTGGTGATCGTCGAAATCTTGAATTCGGCGGTTGAAGCTGTTGTTGACCGCTTCGGTGGTGAAATACATACCTTATCTGGACGGGCAAAAGATATGGGCTCTGCCGCGGTGTTTATCACGCTGGTTCTGAACGGCATAGTCTGGCTGGCTGTCATTGGTCAAAATTGGTTAGGGTGGTGGTAACTGTTTTTACTTGTTGCGCCTAGTAATGAGTGATAGTATCCGCGCCGCTATTAAAGCGGTATTGGACGGTCGCATCTGGTACCAATCATTCATAAATTAAAGAAGTGAGAAGACTATGTCTATTGTATTCCAAGCTGAAGTTCGTGCAGACCTGGGGAAAGGTGCGAGCCGCCGCCTGCGTCGCGCTGAACAAATTCCAGCAATCCTGTACGGTGCCGGTCAAGAAGCTGTATCTCTGGTTCTGGATCACAACAAAGTGATCGTTGCTCAGGCAACTGACGCATTCTACACCGACACAGTAACTCTGGTTGTTGATGGTAAAGAAGTTCAGGCTAAAGTTGTAGCTGTACAACGTCACCCTGTTAAACCGAAAGTAGTTCACTTGGACTTCATTCGCGCGTAATCCTCTGATTGCGTAAATAAAGGCAGCTTCGGCTGCCTTTATTTTTTGCTGTCAAAAGTACATCTCTGTTTGCACCCATCATCGCATTTCATTAGACTTTCGCCCGACATGTTCGAATGTAGCGGACATTGCCTTTCACTTTACTTCAATATCAACAAGTGACACTTGGTGTGTGTCACCACTGTAAGGATAAATCATGCCTGTTATTACACTTCCCGATGGTAGCCAACGTCCGTTTGATAATGCCGTCACTGTATTGGACGTCGCTGCAAGCATCGGTGCTGGTTTAGCTAAAGCCTGTATCGCTGGTCGCGTTAATGGTGAATTAGTTGATGCGTGTGAACTCATCGAAACTGACGCCACGCTTTCTATTATTACCGCCAAAGATCAGGAAGGCTTAGAAATTCTGCGTCACTCCTGTGCACATTTGTTAGGGCACGCCATTAAACAGCTGTGGCCGCAGACAAAAATGGCCATCGGACCGGTTATTGATAACGGTTTTTACTATGACGTCGATTTAGATCATATGCTGACAGAAGAAGACATGCTGGCGCTAGAAGCCCGTATGTTAGAACTGGCACAAAAAGACTATGACGTTGTGAAAAAAACAGTGAGCTGGCAAGAAGCTCGCGATGCCTTTGAAGCACGTGGCGAAACCTATAAAATTGCCATTCTGGATGAAAATATCTCCCATGATGACAAACCAGGTTTGTATCATCATGAAGAATATATTGATATGTGCCGTGGTCCACACGTACCAAATATGCGCTTTTGTCACCATTTCAAATTGCAGAAAACATCCGGTGCTTACTGGCGTGGCGATGCAAAAAACAAAATGCTGCAGCGTATTTACGGCACCGCATGGGCTGATAAAAAACAGCTGAATGCTTATCTGCAACGTTTGGAAGAAGCCGCTAAACGTGATCACCGTAAAATTGGTAAACAGCTCGACCTGTATCATATGCAGGAAGAAGCACCAGGTATGGTGTTCTGGCACAACGATGGCTGGATTATTTTCCGTGAACTAGAAACCTTTATCCGCCAGAAATTGCGCGAATACGATTACGAAGAAGTAAAAGGTCCATTCATGATGGACCGCGTGTTGTGGGAACGTTCAGGCCATTGGGATAAATATGCCGATGCCATGTTCACTACTTCATCAGAAAATCGTGAATACGCGATAAAGCCGATGAACTGTCCGGGTCACGTTCAGATCTTCAATCAGGGTCTGAAATCATACCGTGACCTGCCATTGCGTATGGCGGAATTTGGTAGTTGCCACCGTAATGAACCATCAGGCTCTTTGCATGGCTTAATGCGTGTACGTGGTTTCACACAAGATGATGCGCATATTTTCTGTGCTGAAAATCAGATCCAGGATGAAGTTTCATCTTGTATCCGTATGGTCTACGACACTTACAGCACTTTTGGCTTTAAAAATATTGCCGTAAAACTGTCTACTCGTCCGGAAAAACGCATCGGTAGTGACGAAATGTGGGATCGTGCAGAAGAAGCACTGAGCGAAGCATTGAAGCACAACAATATCGAATTTGATCTGCAACCGGGTGAAGGTGCCTTCTACGGCCCTAAGATCGAATTTACTTTGCATGATTGTCTGGATCGCGCGTGGCAATGTGGTACTGTGCAGCTCGACTTTGCATTACCTGGGCGATTAGGTGCAACTTATGTCGGTGAAGATAACGACCGTCATGTGCCAGTCATGATCCACCGGGCAATTCTTGGCTCCATGGAACGCTTTATCGGTATCCTGACCGAAGAAACTGCCGGATATTTCCCGCTGTGGTTAGCGCCATTGCAGGCAGTAGTGATGAATATCACTGATAATCAGGCCGATTATGTGAAGCAAGTGGTTAATACTTTGAATGAATCAGGCATCCGAGCAAAAGCGGACTTGAGAAATGAGAAGATTGGCTTTAAAATCCGTGAGCATACTTTGAAACGCGTTCCTTACATGCTTGTCTGTGGCGATAAAGAAATGGAAGCAGGCGAGATAGCAGTAAGAACCCGTAAAGGTGTTGATTTAGGCAAATTCAAAGTAACTGATTTAGTAGATAAGTTACGCAAAGAAATCAGCACTCGTGTATTAAATATTGTGGAGGAATAAACTATAAACGGCGCAAAGAAAACTGGAAAACAAGCACCACGTACTCGCATCAACGGTGAGATTCGTCTAAAAGAAGTTCGACTTGTCGGACTCGAAGGTGAAGCACTCGGTATTGTCTCTATTGAAGAGGCACTAGATGCAGCAATTAAAGCGGGTGTAGACTTGGTCGAAATCAGCCCAACGGCTGAACCACCAGTTTGTCGTATTATGGATTTTGGCAAATTCCTCTATGAAAAGAGCAAATCTGTCAAAGAACAAAAGAAGAAAACCAAACAGATCCAGATCAAGGAAATTAAATTCCGTCCTGGAACTGATGAAGGCGACTATCAGGTAAAACTACGCAACCTGATTCGTTTTCTAGAGGAAGGGGATAAAGCCAAAGTAACACTGCGTTTCCGCGGTCGTGAAATGGCACATCAAGACCTCGGCATGAACGTCCTGGAACGCGTAAAAGCTGACCTGGAAGAACTTGCTGTAGTGGAGTCTTTCCCACGTGTGGAAGGTCGCCAAGCAGTCATGATGTTAGCCCCGAAAAAACGGTAATTAGGCTTTCAAGTAAATAGACCATCAGATTTCGGTCTGATGGTTTTTTTCGCCTGATTACATTACTGGCAAATACAATGCGGAGTTCGTATGCCAAAAATGAAAACTGACCGTGGTGCTGCGAAGCGCTTCAAAAAAACCGGTTCCGGTGGTTTTAAGTGCAAGCACGCTAACAAGCGTCACATCCTGACCAAGAAAACCACCAAGCGTAAGCGTCACCTGCGTGCGCCAGGCATGGTTGCCAAACCAGATTTGGCTCGAGTTGCAGCAATGCTGCCATACGCATAAGGGAAGGATTGACAAATGCCAAGAGTTAAACGTGGTGTGACTGCTCGCGCGCGTCACAAAAAAGTTCTGAATGCAGCCAAAGGTTATTATGGTGCTCGTTCCCGTATCTACCGTGTAGCTGTTCAAGCAGTTACTAAAGCTGGTCAGTATGCTTACCGTGACCGCCGTCAGAAAAAACGTCAATTCCGTCAATTATGGATTGTGCGTATCAACGCTGCAGCTCGTTTAAACGGTCTGTCTTACAGCCGTTTCATCAACGGTCTGAAGAAAGCTTCTATCGAAATCGATCGTAAGATCCTTTCCGATATCGCAGTTCATGATAAAGCGACCTTTACCGCACTGGTAGAGAAAGCGAAAGCCGCACTGGCTTAATCAAGTACGTTGCGAATAGGGAGGCGAAAGCCTCCCTTTTTTTATCTGCATTTCCCATCATTCTGTTTTATTTCCTCAATTTAGCCTTTTCTGGTTCATGATCTGTCAGTTAATCGTTCGTATAACAACCGAATCTGTGATTCAGCCTTTTGATTGCCTTATTACCGATTTATACTAGGCGGTTATGATCAAAGCGTAATTGGTTATCGCTCGACAGAGCAGCAATCTGCAGAACAAAACCTTGTACAGACAAGGGTAATGAGGGAAACATGCAGCAACTAGAAGAAGTCGTCGTCAGTGCACTGACGAAAATTACCGAAGCGAATGACAATAACGCGCTGGAAGCGTTACGTGTTGAGTATTTTGGTAAAAAGGGTGTTTTTACTGAACAGATGAAATCACTGGCTGGTTTATCAGCGGAAGAGCGTCCGGCAGCAGGGCAACTGATCAATCAGGCGAAAGAAAAAGTTCAAAACGCATTAAATGATCGTCGTGAAGCATTAACCACTGCTGAGTTAGCTATCAAGTTAGCCGCAGAGACTATTGACGTGTCATTGCCTGGTCGTCGTTTTGAAAATGGTGGCATTCATCCTGTTACCCGTACTATTGAACGCATGGAGCGTATTTTTGGTGAGCTGGGCTTTACGACTGCATATGGCCCAGAGATCGAAGACGACTTTCATAATTTTGATGCGTTGAATATTCCCGGGCACCATCCTGCACGCACTGATCATGACACTTTCTATTTCAACCCGACATTGATGCTGCGTACGCACACTTCTGGTGTGCAGATCCGTACCATGGAAAAACAGCAGCCACCAATTCGTATTATTGCTCCGGGTCGTGTTTATCGTAACGATTACGATCAGACGCATACGCCGATGTTCCATCAGGTTGAAGGTTTGTTGATTGATGAAAATATCAGTTTCACTAACCTGAAAGGAATTTTGCACGATTTCCTGCGTAATTTCTTTGAAGAAGATTTACAGATCCGTTTCCGTCCTTCTTATTTCCCATTCACAGAGCCAAGTGCTGAAGTGGATGTGATGGGTAAGAATGGCCGTTGGTTGGAAGTATTAGGCTGCGGCATGGTGCATCCGAATGTACTGCGTTCAGTTGGGATTGATCCTGAAAAATACTCTGGTTTTGCCTTCGGAATGGGGGTTGAACGTCTGACAATGTTGCGCTACGGCGTTAACGATTTGCGTGCGTTCTTCGAAAATGACCTTCGTTTCCTCAAGCAATTCAAATAAGGATCAATCAACATGAAATTTAATAAAGCCTGGATTGATGAGCTGGTGCCAACCTCCTTATCTGCAGAAGAACTCGCCGCACAGATCACCATGGCGGGTCTGGAAGTCGACGGTATTGAACCGGTTGCTGGTAATTTCAATGGTGTCGTTATCGGTGAAGTGGTTGAGTGTGCGCAACACCCAGATGCCGATAAATTACGCGTTACCAAGGTAAATGTTGGCGAAGCGGAGTTGCTGGATATCGTTTGTGGTGCACCAAACTGTCGTCAGGGTTTGCGTGTGGCTGTCGCAACGGTCGGAGCGGTATTACCCGGTGATTTTGTTATCAAAAAAGCCAAACTGCGTGGTTTACCATCTCACGGCATGTTGTGTTCATTCTCTGAATTGGGGATCGGGTCTGATCATAGCGGTATCATTGAACTGCCTTCTGATGCACCAATTGGTACTGATGTTCGTGAATATCTGTCGCTGAACGATTCTTGTATCGAAGTTGATCTAACTGCTAACCGTGCTGATTGTTTAGGTATGTTGGGTCTGGCACGTGAAATCGCCGTATTAAATCGTTGCGCATTGAACGAACCAGAAATCAAAACAGTCGCAGCAACCTTGACTGACACTTACCCAATTAATGTGCAGGCAACAGCAGATTGTCCGCGTTATTTAGGTCGGGTATTGCGTGGTCTGAATGTAAAAGCAGAAACGCCGCTGTGGATGCAAGAACGCCTGCGTCGTTGTGGCCTGCGCTCTATTGATCCAATCGTTGATGTCACCAACTACGTTCTGCTGGAACTGGGTCAGCCAATGCATGCGTTTGATCTGGCGAAATTGCAGGGTGCAATTCAGGTTCGCCGTGCAACTGCTGGTGAAAAACTGACTTTGTTGGATCAAACCGAAGTTTCTTTACGTGATGATACGCTGATCATTGCCGATGATCGTGGTGCTATTGCGATGGCGGGCATTTTCGGTGGCGCAGACACGGGTGTTGATGCTGAAACCACGACAGACATTATGCTGGAATGTGCCTTCTTCCAACCTCTGTCTATCACTGGCCGTGCACGTGTGTATGGCTTGCGTACAGACTCTTCTCATCGTTTTGAGCGCGGTGTTGACCCTCAGGTTCAGTATAAAGCTATCGAGCGTGCTACAGCCTTGTTGCTGGAAATCTGTGGTGGTGCTTGTGGTCCGGTGATTGATCAGTCTGCTGCTGAAGAGTTACCAGCGGCTAAAACCGTGACATTGCGTCGTGAAAAACTGACCAAACTGGTTGGTATTGCATTTGATGACTCCGAAGTGGTCGATATTCTGACCCGCCTTGGTCTGCAAGTTACGGCTACAGAAAGCGGCTGGGTGACGAATGTACCAAGCTGGCGCTTTGATATCGCGATTGAAGAAGATTTGGTCGAGGAAATTGCCCGTATTTATGGATACGACAATATTCCTAATATTGCGCCGGAAGCGCGTTTGACTATGTCTGAGCATAAAGAAGCTGAACAACCACTGAAGCGTCTGCGTGATGTGTTAGTGGATCGTGGTTTCCAGGAGGCAATTACTTACAGCTTTATTGATCCAAAAGTATTGTCATTGCTGGAACCATCGGCGGACCCAATTGTTCTGCCAAATCCAATTGCTTCTGACATGGCGGCAATGCGTGTATCGCTGCTGCCTGGTCTGTTGGGTGCCGTGGTGTATAACCAGAATCGTCAGCAAACTCGCGTTCGTCTGTTTGAATCGGGTTTGCGTTTTATTCGTGATGCCAGTGCTGAAAATGGTATCCGTCAGGAAGCAATGCTGGCCGGTGTCATTACTGGTAACGCTGCGGAAGAGAATTGGACGATCTCAAATCGTGCTGTCGATTTCTTCGACCTGAAAGGTGATGTTGAAGCATTACTGGAACTGACCGCTAATACTGAGGCATACCGTTTTGTTCGTTGTGAACATCCTGCTTTGCATCCAGGTCAGTCTGCTGCGATAGAATTTAATGGTAAATCAGTAGGTTACATCGGCGTTGTGCATCCATCGCTGGAGAAAAAACTGGGATTAAAGAGCAAAGCTATTGTATTTGAAGTGGAATTAGCCGCAATTCTGCAACGAAATATTCCTGCATTTGCTGAGGTTTCTAAATTCCCAGGTAACCGTCGTGACTTAGCAATTGTGGTCGACCAAACAATTTCTGCAGATGATATCTTACGATTAGCAAGAAAAGTTGGCGGAAATCAGGTAGTTGGCATAAACTTATTTGACACATACCAGGGTACTGGTGTGCCGGATGGCAAAAAGAGTCTGGCATTCAGTATTGTTCTGCAAAACACAGAACGAACTCTGGAAGATAAGGAGATTGCTGAAACAA
This sequence comes from uncultured Tolumonas sp., assembly GCF_963678185.1. Taxonomy (NCBI): domain Bacteria; kingdom Pseudomonadati; phylum Pseudomonadota; class Gammaproteobacteria; order Aeromonadales; family Aeromonadaceae; genus Tolumonas; species uncultured Tolumonas sp. The sequence continues at coordinate 778,457 of NZ_OY782757.1, read as the reverse complement.
TGGAACGCGTTGTCGATGCACTCCGAGTAGAGTTCAATGCTACTTTGAGGGACTAGCTATGGCCTTGACCAAAGCCGATATTGCAGAACATCTTTTTACTGAGTTGGGTATAAGTAAACGTGACTCCAAAGAACTGGTAGAAACGTTTTTTGAGGATATCCGACTGGCCCTTGAAACTGGCGAGCAAGTGAAAATATCTGGCTTTGGTAATTTCGAACTCCGGACGAAAAACCAACGTCCGGGGCGAAATCCGAAAACAGGCGAAGATATTCCAATCACTGCAAGACGAGTAGTAACCTTCCGTCCTGGACAGAAGCTGAAATCCCGGGTTGAGCATGCAAGACCTGTGGACGATGATGATGACCGTGATGGTGGTGATGAATAAATAAAAAGGCCAGTCTAAGACTGGCCTTTTTATTGTTTAAAGTTTGATATTAGCGCTTAATCAACAGCTAAATTCGTCAAATTTATCAGTAGGTGATTTTGGTGCTGGTTTAGGTTTGACTGTAGATATATGAGCTAACTGACGAAGTAATTTTCTGCCATTCCACTCTTTTGTTGCCACACTAAAGCAAGCCATCTGTAATTCATCCAGTTCAGCTTTCATCTGAGCATAAAAAGGTAATTGTTCAAGGCAAGTGAAGGGTTGAGCACAACGTTGCGATGCCCAGACTAATAATGCCTGATAAGCTAAAAGCGGATCGTTTGTCAGACAGCAACGTTTAAGTGTTTTCCATAATTGATTGCGTTCATAACGAATACGAAGCGCTTTCCTGTAATACCAGAGAATTGCCAGAATGGGCGTCAGTAGTGCAATGATGCCTCCGGCAATAAAGAGTATCTTTGGCAATAAATTGCGCCACATTTCTACATTTGATGATGGTTTCTTTGTTACAGCTGAACTTGCTATAGGCTTCGTATTAGTTGCGACGATAGATGCCATAAATCTACGTTCATCAAGTGATGCAATTTGTGCCCGATCACTAATCGTATTCCACCAATTCAGACCTATTGCCGGTATCACGAAAGTGATATTTTTTTCTGGAACAAAAACCTGCTTAATGGTTTTTTTACTGATCAGCATCCCATTTTGGTACTGCTGTTCATTTTTCTCGCTATCGCGGTACACTTTTACATCAGTAATAGCCGGAGTTGGTATATCCGGGAGTTGCTCAGAAACGTTATTAATTCCTGTCAGCGTGATAGTTCGGGTTAATGGCTGACCTGTTTTGGCATAACTTGTTTGTGGCTCCCATCTATCTTCAATGGTAATACCGGCGCTTGGTAACCACTCGTTTTCTGTACCATGGAAAGAAGAAGGCACCGATTTAATTTCGATAATATGTTCATCTGATATCTGTTTACTATCGGAAGCCAGCGTAGCACCAGGCAGTGTTAATGTACCTGTTTTTTCTGGAATCACGATGTAGTTATATGCCAGTGTTTCCTGATAGTGATCCGCAAATATTTCTTTATCTTCAACAGGATCTCCCACCGGAATAATTTTTAACCCCTCTATCTTCGGAATGACAGGCGGTCTATTTTCTGGATCGGCTCTTTTAGCCATGGTTACTGTGTAAGTGAGCAATTCGTCTTTGTATGCACTTTCAGCGCTGATCTGGCTTTCTAATAAATGAACAGGTTGTAGGGCTTCTGTTTGTTCTTGTGATGATTGATCTGTATTTGCAATCTGATTTGAGTTGGCATCATTGACTGTAATAGCGATGGATTGGGATTCGCCATCAGCAATCTTTAATGCCGGAATAGTAATTTCGCCAGCAGATACTGGTTGTAAAGGGATGGTCCAACTGGTTTTTGTTGCGGATTCGTGAGCAATTTGCAAATTACCGATGATGAAATCTTTAAATAGAGGTCGGATATCAAGAGCATCATCACTGAGATTTGCATCCACAGTCAGCGTATACGTGAGACTGCCGCCCAGAGATAAAGTCTGTACATCGACATTGCCCGTGACTTGAACCGCTAAGGCTGATGAACAGCAGAGAACGGCTAAACTATATAAATAGTAACGATATAATTTCACAGTAATAACCTAGTCAGACTTATTCTTTTGTTGTAGTTGTAATCTTTTTTGCATCAGATCGCCAGGTTCTTCCGGTAAGGCTTTTAAAAAACTAAGCGCTTTCTCAATGTTTTCTGATTTATTCTGTAATGCGATAATCACTTCATCTTGTTTATTTTCTGGTGATTGCGTTTTAAGCCAAGCTTCAAGAATATTTTTATTGTCTTTGGCTACTTTCAGATTTGGGTTAAGTTGTAATGCTTGGCTATAAGCCAAAATTGCTTCTTTTATCTTGCCTATATGAGCTAATGCATTACCACGATTATAATTTGATACGTCAGTGTTTGTTTTTTCATAAAAGATAATTGCAGTATCGAATTTCCCCATACGATACATAGCATTTCCTTTCCAAATGAAATCATGGAAACTGTCGGCTGCTTGTTGATATTTACCTTTTTCATACAAGTCCAAAGCAGTATCTTTAGCAAAAGAATAATGAGGCGTTGAAATTAAAAATAATACACAGAGAATATAGCCTCTCCGAAATAATAGACACATAAATAACAACGGAATAACCAAGAAATACCCTAACTCATTATAAATGATGATTTCATTTTGTGATTTTTGAGCGTTTTTTGTGGTGCTAACCATAGCGTATTGATCGAAACTATTTATATCTGTTATATTTCCATGCAATTTTTCAGCCGCTTCTTTTAATACGGTCATGGGTGTTTTCGCGACAATTAATTGTCCTGCCGGTGTACGTAATAATCCGCCTTCAGGCAATGGAACAACAGAGCCTGTTGGGGTGCCAACGAAAATAATATCTATTGGCCAGTTAAAATTTTTCATGCTGGTGACAATTTTTTCGGATTGCAATACAGTCAGCTGATCTGTCACCAGCAAAATTCTGACTTGGCTGTTTGGTTTTAATTGGGTTATGAGAGAGTTAGCAAGTTTTACCGCATCTGGCACATTAGAACCTGGTTTTGGCATAATTTCAGGGTTAAGTGCGTTAATGAAATGAATCAATGTTGTATGGTCGTCGGTAAATGGTGAAATGATATGTGTAGTGCCCGCAAAGGCTATCAATGCTGTATTAGTCGTTTTGTCTTTTTCCAGAAATGTGGTCAGTTTTTGTTTGGTTAGTGCTAAGCGCGATGGTTTTAGATCATCAGCATGCATGGTTTTATCCATACCAAGCAAAATGACAGTATTCATATTTGATTTTGTTAACGCTGTTTTTTGCGGTGTTGCCGGGCCAGCAAGTGCAATAACAATCAAACAAGAAAATAAAAACAATACTAAAGGAATATTGATTTTAGATTTATGTGGTTCACTTTTTATCATTACAGCCAGTAAATGGGCTGAAATATAGCTTTGCTGTTTTATTTTTCGAGTGGATGAGAAATAAAACATAACAAATAACGGAAGAAAAAGGATAAAAAAATAAGGTCTCAGGAAAATAATATCAGTCATTTCTTAATATCCAGAGCAACATCGTGATGACTAGTAAAAGGCAGGAGAGAGGCCACATCAGTAATTCTATGTATGGTTGATAAGTGACTGTTTTTAAAGATAACGGCTCAATAAGATTAATCTGTTGATATATTTCCGACAGATCTTGTTCACTGCGAGCCCTGAAATACTGCCCACCGGTTATTTGCGCAATTTGTTCCAGCGTTGTTTCATCTAAGTCACTTTGGCTTTCTGTTTCTGTTGGGTCAGCGCCGATACCTACGGTATAAATTTTTAATCCACTGGCTTTAGCTAAACCAGCCGCATCAATAGGCGAGATAGTATTAACGGTGTCACGGCCATCACTAAGTAAAATCAACGTCTTACTTTTGAATGGTTCATGTAATGTTCTTTTCACTGCAAGAGTAATGGCTTCTCCAATGGCAGTGAATTTGCCTGCAAGACCCACATTTACCTCATCGAGCAATTGTCCGGTCGCTTGTAGATCTTGAGTGAATGGGATCATCAGGTAAGCATGATCTGCAAACAAGATAACACCAACTCGATCTCCCTGACGTTGTTTTACAAATGATTGTAAATACGATTTCACCATATCCAACCGCTCAACCGATTGGCCATTCAACGTCATATCTTTGATTTGCATGCTGTATGACACATCAACTGCCAGCAATAAATCTCGAGATGGTGATGTTTGCACGACGGGGGTATCTAGCCATTGTGGGCGTGTCAGCGTCAATATTAATAAACACCAACCTATAATTAATAATGTTTGTGAAAAGCGATGTCGTGTTGTATTCCCCACAACATTGTTGGCAAGAAAAGGTAATGTTGGTGCGTTAATAATAATATGCTGATTTTTCTTAGCTTTAACAAACCAGAAAACCAGCAAGGGCAGGGGCAATACACAGGCAAACCATGGCCAAGCAAAACTAATCATAACGGCCTCCGAGTGCGCACATGTCTAAACCAACGTTTGCATTCGCGAATAATGGCTTTTTTCTCTTGATTCGAAAGTGAAGAATTGGAATAGGACCAATTTTCCCACTCTTCGGAAAAACGTGAAAATTGACAAGATGAGTTTTTATCAAGGAATTTGAGCCATTCAACTGTATGCAAACCAGCAAATTGCTCACGAGGCCAAAAATGGCTGGCAATTTTTTTTAGTAATAAATTGATGGCTGGAACACAGTTATCAGGGTGTTTTTTGATAATTACACGTAGTTCTCGTTTTAGCCGCCAATAAAATTTATAACGAGGCCAAGATTTATAAAAGAGAATAAGAAATAATATTGAGCCTAGCGCGGCCGAAATCAGAACAATAGTTTGGTTGTCGAGCACATTCAATTGTGGCCCTGGCAAAATATCATGCAGTTGTTCAAGTGGTGCGGTCATTTATAATTGTTCTGCTAATGGTTTTGATGCGTCAAAAGTTAATAATTGTTTAGAATAGCTACACAGCTTTCTTTCTAATTCGAATTGACGAAATCCCGCTATTTTGGCGTAATGATGTTTAAACTCATCATTGGCTAATAAAAAACCCATATTTTCAACGTTTTCGACACCTAAAATACCATCACCTTCAATTTTTCTCTCTAATGCATCATAAACTTGGATTAAGTTCACTTCGTGCCGTTTGCGTAAAAAACGGATCATTAAAAATGATTTATGAGACAAACGATAGAAGTCACTGATCACCACCAGTCTGGCTCCTGGTCTAAGCATATTACCTAAGGTCGTCAGGCTGCTGGTCATTTCCACAGAGATAGAGGGTTGGTGCAGGCCGGTGTTGTAGCTATCGACAATTTGTTTCAACCACAGTAAAACACCTTTACGATGGCTAATAGGAGACTGAACGAATGTTTGTTCTCCACACAAAATCAACCCGCCAATTTTGTCGCCATTTTTCAGTGCATGCCATGCAACGGCAGCAGCGACTAATGATGCTAAACGGGATTTAAGTTGGCCACGTGAACCAAAATACATCTCTTTAGAGAGATCCAGCAGTATATATACGGAACGATCACGTTCTTCGCGGTATAGCTTGGTGTGAGGTTTTCCGGTTCTGGCGGTAATTTTCCAGTCCATATTACGTACATCGTCACCGATCATATACGGACGAACCTCAGCAAATTCCATGCCGCGTCCTTTTTTACGGGAAAGATGTACGCCAGTCCGCCAGCCATCGGAAAGCTGTGCTGCAATACGGCTTCCACTTACTGACGCTGCTAATAAGTCATCCAGTGTAAGTGTTACGCCGTCATTTAATTTCATGCAACGACAACCTTCTGTAACAACAGTGAAATGACATCTTTTGGCGTAATACCATCGGCTTCTGCTTCTACCGTCAACATAAGACGATGCCGCATTACTGGGTAGATGCAATATTGTATGTCTTCCGGCGTGACATAATTACGCCCAGCCAACCATGCTCTGACCCGAGCACAACGCAATAAAGCAATGCTAGAGCGAGGGCTGACACCATATGCAAGCCAGCGAGCCAGATCGGGGTCATACGCTTGTGGATGTCGGGTGGCAGTAGCTAAATTCACGATATAATTTTCGATTGGTGCTGCAGCAATCACCTGCAAGGCATATTGGCGCGCCGCAAAAATCTGTAGTTGCGTTAATTGTGGCGGAGTAGGGTTGCTTTCAACTCTGCTCTCTGCGTGGTTTAGGCGCAGAATGCTTAATTCATCAATAGCTGATGGATAATCAAGCTCAAGATGCAGCATAAAACGATCTAGTTGTGCTTCCGGGAGCGGATAAGTGCCTTCCTGCTCGAGCGGGTTTTGTGTCGCCATGACCAGAAACAGCGGGGGCAGATGATAACTTTTGCGCCCGATGGTGACTTGTCGTTCTTCCATTGCTTCCAGCAAAGCGCTTTGAACTTTAGCCGCTGCACGGTTAATTTCGTCAGCTAATACTATTTCATTGAACAATGGTCCCGGCTGGAAAACGAAAGTGCCATTTTGTGGCCGGTAGATCTCTGTGCCTGTCAGATCGGCAGGCAAAAGGTCGGGGGTAAACTGGATACGGTGAAAATGGCTTTCGACACAGCTGGCCAGCATTTTGATTGAGCGAGTTTTAGCTAAGCCTGGCGGGCCTTCGACAAGAATATGACCATCAGCCAATAATGCCATCAGCAAACCGTCGATCAGGTGTTGTTGCCCAATGATTTGTTCATTCAGAAATTGTTTAACGTTGGCAATAGCAGCCAAACAAGCATCTTCTGTTATGGTTTGCTGTTGTTCGTTATAAATATTATCCACAGCATCGTCCTTTGATTAAATTTCCCGCGATGATAATAAAGCTACACACAGTATAAATTCCAAATGCAACTATGAGCCATTGTGGCATAGTCCACGAAAGGAACTGCCATTGAATTTCAGAACACTCGCCTGTTGCATTAAAAAACCACGGTGCCCATTTATTAAGTGGTAACCATTGTGGGAAGCTAACAAACAAATCGCAAGTGTTAAATGGAGACGGATGAATCTGGATGTCGGTATGGCGCAACGCTAAGCGCAGACCTTGAACAGAGGAATAGGCCCATAACAATAAGCCGCTCCAACGTAGGAAAAGGTTTTTAGGATTAATAAACCCGATAGCGGCACCGGCCATAATACCCAGAATGGCTACCCGCTGATAAATACACATCACACAGGGTTGTAACCCCATAACATGTTGAAAAAACATACCGCATAATTCAAGAAACAGTGTGGAACCCAGCAAAATAGCCCATGCAATACGGTTTTGTGTCAGAGTTCGAATGAACGCAATCATTTCAATATCCAAAGATGAAAACTGCAGAAATTAGAATACAGAACTCTTGAAAATGGAAGAGCGAAAAATACGATAACGCGTTGATTTTTTAGTGTGACATAGTGTCAACCTTACGTCATTGCCGGAAATACGAAATCGAGTAGTTGGTCATACAATATCGATTATTATCTGTTTTCTGCATAAGAATTATAATTTTTCTTATTTCATTTTCGTAAATGAATCCTTCAATCTAACTACATCAATACAGGGAGATGTAGTTATGAAAAATATCAAATTGTCTGTTTTAGGTTTAACGATTGCACTGGCAACACAATCAGTAATGGCGGGTGAAGTGAAATTGTTAAACGTTTCTTATGATCCAACCCGTGAGTTGTATCAGGAATATAATCAGGCCTTTTCTAAATTCTGGCAAAAGCAACATGGCGATACTGTAGCAGTTAGTCAATCTCATGGTGGCTCAGGTAAACAAGCTCGCGCTGTTATTGATGGTTTGGAGGCAGATGTGGTGACTTTGGCATTGGGCTCAGATATTGATGCTGTTGCTAAACAAGGTTTAGTTCCAGATGACTGGGAAAAGAAATTTGATAACCATGCAGCACCCTATACCTCAACGATCGTTTTCCTGGTGCGTAAAGGCAATCCTAAAAATATTAAAGACTGGGATGATTTAGTTCGCCCTGGTGTCGAAGTCATCACTCCAAACCCTAAAACATCGGGTGGCGCGCGCTGGAATTATCTGGCGGCATGGGGATATGCATTAAAGAAAACGGGCAATGAACAAGGTGCACGCGATTACATTTCTAAATTGTTCAGCAACGTAAAAGTATTGGATTCAGGTGCCCGTGGTGCAACTACCAGTTTTGTGGAACGTGGTTTGGGTGATGTGCTGATTGCTTGGGAAAATGAAGCCTATTTATCTTTGAATGAGTTAGGTAAAGGGCAATTTGAATTAGTAACACCTTCGGTCTCAATTTTGGCTGAACCGCCAGTTGCTGTTGTTGAAAAAGTGGCGAAAAAACATGGTACTGAAGAGGTAGCGAAGGCCTATCTGCAACATTTGTACTCTAAAGAAGGCCAACGTATTGCAGCGAAAAATTACTATCGTCCAATTGACCCGGAAGTAGCCAAAGAAACCGCGAAAAATTTTGCGCCAGTTAAGTTATTTACCATTCGTGATTTGGAAGGGGATTGGAAGACTGCACAGAAACGCCATTTTGCTACCGGTGGCACATTTGATCAGCTGTATAAACCAGGTCAGTAACCATACTTTTCATCTTATTCTTCGGTAAAACTTTAGGGTTAGTCTGAATTTCAGCTAACCCTTTTTTATTAATAAAAATCTGTCTGTGTATATGCAGATGCTATAATTTAGCTTGTAATAATTATCATTTGCAATCGTTGTTTCCTCACATACCAATGACAGAGAGCGGAGGGAACACGTATTCACGGCTGAAATAGACCAGTTAAGCAGTTCAGTCTTTTATTCAGTCTCTACTATGGATCTACGAAATCCAGGAGGTCATCATGATCCATACCTGTCGTATGATTGGCGTTGCGCTGTTATTTGGCGTGACGAGTGCGGTGGCAGCAGCTACAGCAAACCTTCCACTTGCATCAAGTTTACCTGACAGTGTTGTTAAGATCTCACCTGTTGTCCCAGAAATGGGGGAGCATTGGGCAAACCCTAAAGATTTACCCCTTGGACCAATCTACGGGGTGTCGAAAGGACGGGTTATCTTCTTTGAGTTTATGATTGATCGAGATAGTTTGGCAAAAGGCACTTCTTTCCTAGATCTAAAATCGAAAGCTGGAATTCCTTTCCCACCGGTAAATCATGTCGATTTTAATTGGGAACCTAAAGGGCATGAAGGTTATACCGTGCCACATTATGATGTTCACTTTTATTTTGTTCCGCATAAAGAACATATGGCTATAAAACCATAATGTTATTTGTATATTTTTTATTTAATACAAAGAAGTAGAAAAAATATACAACCAACCATTCAATACATAGATAAAGTCCTGGATTAAGTTCAGGGCTTTAATCAAATAAAATCAATATATCTTTATTTGTTTGTGGTATATGCCTTTTCTTGGATAGGTTTGCAGTATTTCATATTTGTATTTATGCATAAGAATAAATAACAATATGGAAAGCACAGCACATTATGCCTATGGACAGGAGCAAACTTTTGAACTTCCAACAATTAAAAATAATCCGTGAGGCTGCCCGCAGTCACTTTAACTTAACCGAAGTGGCTAATGTGCTATATACCTCGCAGTCAGGTGTTAGTCGACATATTAAAGAGCTGGAAGATGAGCTGGGTGTAGAATTATTTATTCGTCGAGGCAAACGTTTATTAGGCATGACGGAGCCAGGTAAAGCACTTTTGACGATGGCAGAACGGATTTTAACTGAGGCCGCTAATATTCGCCGGTTAGCCGATAATTTTGCTAACAGTGATAAAGGCCGTTTGCATGTAGCGACCACTCATACTCAGGCAAGATACGCATTACCCGGTATTATCAAAGAATTTCGAACCCACTACCCACAGGTGCAGTTAGTTTTACATCAGGGTAGCCCAAGTGAAATCGTGTCGATGATCTTAAACGGGGAAACAGATATTGGGCTTGCCAGCGAACAACTGTCTGAAACAGATGCGATTGCTGCATTTCCATATTACAGCTGGCATCACACGATTTTAGTGCCGCGCGGACATCCCTTGGCTGAGTTGCCTGAGGTAACGTTAGACGCACTCAGTGCCTGGCCGTTGATCACTTATCAGACCGGTTTGACGGGGCGAGCCAAAGTAGACGCGGCATTTGCTTACGCGGGTATCGAGCCTGATATTGTATTAAGTGCGCAGGATTCAGATGTCATTAAAACCTACGTTGAGCTCGGTATGGGGGTTGGTATTTTGGCCGATATGGCGATTGATACCGTAAAAGACAGCAATTTAGTTCGCTTAAATGCGGAGCATTTATTTTCTGCTAATACTGTTTGGTTTGGTTTGAAAAAGGGTAAGTTGCAGCCTAATTTTGCATGGCGTTTTCTGCAGTTGTGCAACCCGTCGTTATCTATCAGTGATATTCAGGCACAGGTATTCTCGACAGAAGATAATAGTGCTTTGCATTACGAAATTTAAAAAATATGGGCAACATTAGTTGCCCATGATTCGATGTCATTTTCTGATCAAATTAAGCCGGAATGCGAGATAGCTTATAGGCAGTTAGTGACATCGTAATAACTAAGGTAGAAATCAACGCGGTTGCCACACCCCGCCATTCACCATATCGCCAGAACAAACCAGATATTGAACCCACCACGCTTGAACCTAAATAGTAACTACTCAGATAAAGAGATGCCCCCAAAGCTTTGGTTTTACCTGCACGCTGGCCGACCCAGCTACTGGCAATGGTATGTCCACCAAAAAAGGCAAATGTTTGCATGGTAATGCCTAAGACAACCACCGGTAACCAAGGCGAAAATGTCAGTAATAATGCGACTAGCATCATCAGCATGGAGCCTATTAATGCTTTATAACGGCCGACTTTTTGTGCGATACGGTGGGCTTTTGCTGATGCCACCGCACCAACCAAAAATAATGTAAAAATGCCACCGATGATGCTGGGGCGTAAGTTAAAGGGGGCTGCTTCCAAATGAAAACCAATGTAGTTATATAAACTGACAAAACATCCCATCAAAATAAAGCCACTGGCGTATAACCATGGTAACCCTTCATCTTTTAACAAAGTGATGAACGCTTGTTTTAATTCCCGACGGCCTTGTTGCGAAAATGGCAGTGGTCGAGCATGAAAATGCTGAGATGCCGGTAATTTTTGCCAGAACACCACTGCGGAGATCAACCCGACACTACCGACGATTAATGCCGCGATATGCCATGAAAAATAATCAGCAGCCAATGCCGTTACTAAACGGCCACTCATTCCGCCAATCGCCGAGCCGGAAATATAAACACCCATGGATTTACCCAGCGAAATTACTTCAATTTCTTCGGCCAGATAAGCCATCGCAACCGCAGGAAGGCCCGCGAGAACAATGCCTGCGAACAGACGAAGAACGAGTAGTGATGAGTAATCGGGTACGAAAGTTGTCAGTAATGTCATTATGGCTGCGAGCAGCATGGCGCAACTCATTACAGGCTTCCGGCCAAAACGGTCAGAGATAAAACTGGATGGTAACTGAGACAAGGCCAGCGCGGCGGTTGAAATAGATAAGATAGTGCTGCTTGCGGCAGGCGATAAAGAGAAGGTGCGGGCAAATAACGGGAGTATTGGCTGAACCCAATACAGTAGCCAAAACGTAGAAAAACCACCGAGAAAAACAGCCAGATTAGTATGTTTGAAAGCGACGGAGCCTGCTCGAATTTGCGTTGGTGGAGGGAACAAAGAAGAGTTATCAGGGGGATCGGTCAGTATTTGATCTTGTGACATAAATTGAAATGTCCTTATTCGTTACCAGAATGCCAATAAAAATTATCGTTATCTATTTTATTAATAATTAAATGAATTTTAGTCATATAGACTGCATTTCAAATTTCATGTTAGCAGAGCTTAATATATTCACAATCATTATCCAGAATATCCGTTCCTATAATTTCTCATGTAATTGGATTGTTAATTATTTTTAAAATTAATTACTGAGAAGTTAAAATATTAATTTGATTATTTTATAGGCTAATTGCGGTTCACATTTTTCATGGCGCTTGAGTTCCCATCCGCAAGTAGATTGATGTGGGCGATGGTTCTTATTTTAGCGTGCAGTAAGAGTCAATTGTGAGTGAGTCATAAACTTAGATTGAGAGGCCACAATTTTACCTTTTATAGGTAAACATCTGACGTTTTACTTGTTAGTCTTCACTATCGATAAATTATGAGAGCTTTAAATGTCTGAAATCAAACCTCCACGTGTTTTGGGATTGCTGTTGGCGTTGTTGGGCGCAACAACGGTTATTGGCGGTGTTAACCTTATCCTGATGAACGACTCACCTTATTTTTTAGTTATTGGTATGGGTATCCTTGTTTCAGGCTTACTGCTTGCGCGAGGCAAAAAAATGGGAGCCTTCGCGTACGCTGGTACGTTATCGGTTATCATTTTGTGGTCATTATTTGAGGTTGGGTTGGATGTGAGTCAATTGTTGCCTCGCATTGTTGTCCCAAGTTTGATTGGCGCATATATATTCTCCAGTAAGGTGAAATCCCGACTAGCATAAAGGCAGAGAACAAGTTTTGTGCTTGTTTTTGTTACTTTCGCACCAAACCAGCTGAAACATTCAATATGCTTTTAGGCTGGTTTTCAGATCGGGAAATATATAAATGCATTTCGATTTTTTCTGGATCCTTAAATCTTTACCGGCAATTATCATCGGATTGACAATACATGAGTTAGCGCATGCCTATATGGCATACAAACTGGGCGATATGACGGCAAAGAATGATGGCCGTTTGACGTTCAACCCGCTAAAGCATATTGATCCACTTGGTTTTATGTTGATCTTGATTGCTGGGTTTGGTTGGGCGAAACCAGTAAGTTTCAACCCTGATAATTTGAAGCATAAACATCGTGACGAAATTTTGATTTCCCTTGCCGGACCAGTTTCCAATTTTTTGCTGGCAGTATTTTTTTTGATTACGGCGCGAGTTTTCTTCTTTTTCCCATATTTCAGTGCTACAGCGCTCGGTCTTGCTACGGTTAATCTACTCATTCTGTGGGGTGTTATAAATTTTGGATTATTTTTCTTTAATTTATTGCCTATTCCACCGCTGGATGGTTCCCATCTTTATATGACTTTTTTGAAAGACATTAGCCCTAAGCTACTGAGAAATGTGTATATGTTTGGAACCTACGGTTTGTTACTGATAATACTCATTCAGAACAACACCAAGATCGAAATATTACCGCTGGCATCTTTAATTAAAGGCGCTACCAATTTCGGTATCGCTCTGCTGCAATTTCGATAAGTCTCAAATTAAGAAACATGTTTTCATTTACAAACTGGTAGAAAATCTGCAGATTGCCTGCTGAATCAGCCCATCTGTGGTTCTGACTGGTTAACTTAAGTATGTGTAGGAGATGTTTATGAGTGATACAACGCAAGATGAATTGTTCTGGGAACGCGCGGATGAAATTATTAATCTGGCGAATAAACAAGCAGAAGAAGCGGAAAGTGATGATGTAAGCTCTTCTTTGCTGTACGCAACAGCGCGTTTTAATGCATTTCTTGTTGCGTCTTCTGCCGAAAAAGCCGATGACATAAAAGCTGGAAAAGATGCAGCGGTGGAATATTTTACAGAGCAATATCGTCAGTTACTCATCGATAATATTGATGAATACATAGAAAATTTTGATGAGTACAACGCGTAATCACCATAATAAATGGACTTATTTGAGTGCTAAAATCCGGGTTGTTTCATAGACCCGGATTTTTATTTTGAAGATAACCACGCACGTTTTCGTATAAAGAAATATACACAATCGAGTAAAAAAAGTATGAAAATACTAACACAAGTAAAATATTGGTTATTACATCAACTTTCTGAAATCTTAGAATTTCAACAACGTATTTGGGTTGTCAGTATTTGTAATAGTTCTGCCACAGATACATTCATTGTCAATGAAGACAGTTTTCATGAACCGATGCAATGGATGATGCGAAAAGGCTACACCGAAGATATGTTACAAAAAATAAATCAGCTAAAGCGTTCACAAGCGGTGCAATTGGAACTTAATGGTATCAGCCACCAAGTTCTGCGTGTTAAATAATATTTATTAGCTCACACCACCAGCAATCAGCTTTTTCATATACTGCATTGGGTAATAAGTCTGTAAAACTGAATGCTGCACGGAAGTAAAAATAGCATCGGGATCATGTTGCTGAGGGCGGCATAACAACCCAACGACTGTGCCACTATGCGCGACAACCATGCCGGGTAAGTCGAATTTTTCAATCAAGGCTTGGAACTGCTCAAAACCAGGTTTTGCCAAAATATGCTGACAGGCCATCGCGCTCAACGTACACGCCTGACCAAATAAAGCGACGTTTCTTGTTTGCATTGCTTGTTCAAACAGACGCATGGCATCGGTTACCTGTGTTTCATTCTGCTTTAGTTGTTGCTGGCGCGGCATCTGATGATAATCAGCGGTATTCAGCTGCGTTGTGCTTTCAAAAATCAGAATATTCAGATCCGGTACCCACCCAAACTGTCGATGGATCTCACCTCGCTTGTGATCGAACAAGCTAAGTTGATGCAAGAAGGTGCTGTCACTTGGTTCCAGTGACGTGCAGATCTGTGCCAGTGTCTGACTATTCAATTCCTGCTGAAAATGGCGCACGGTGGCGACTGCGGTCGCTGCAATATCGGCTGTGCTGCTGGCCATGCCTTTGGCTACGGGAATGGTTGAGTCAAACCGGATTGATAATCTCTGATGCCAAACTTCGTCGATCTGCAGGTGTTTAAGTGTTGCTTTCACGGCTTGGCGCATTAATGGTCGTTCATCAAATTGATGAGCTGTGCCTTGTTTCACCTCAACGGTGCTGTGCCAATCGATAGGACAGGAGATGAGTTTTTCGGAACCGTTGATCAGGCCCTGAATAAACTCTCCGCACGATGCGGGGCAACTGGCTTCAGCCATGTGGCAGCACCTGTTTTAAGGCAGCAATCAGGGCTTGGTTGTCAGCATGGTTTTTGATGGCGACCCGGTAATAATGTTCGTTTAACCCGGGATAATTGGCGCAATGACGGATCAGAATACGATGTGCAAGCAAGGCATCTTGCAGATTCAAGGTCTCATCAAGGCAGCGGATAAAAATATAATTAGCCGCGGGTCGCCAGATTTTTAAAGCCGCAAAGCTTGAAAACGATTCAAAAAGATAGCGCTGTTCTTCATCCAGCCATTGGTAGGTTTGCTGAATATAACTGTGATCATCCAGCACGGTTTCACCGGCTAAAGCAGCAAATGCGTTGATGGTCCAAGGTTCCTGCAAATTGCGCATGCTGTCGATGGCTTGTTCGTCGGCACTGATGAGATAGCCAAGGCGCAAGCCAGGAATCGCAAAAAATTTGGTTAATGATCGCAGCAAATAGAGCTTGGGATTTTCGGCTAATAACGCAGTTAAACCTTGCTGCTTGGGTAGAAAATCAATGAATGACTCATCGACGATCAAAGCGATATCGTGCTGTTGACAGTGCGAGACAATCGCTAATAACAACGCATGATCGGGATATTGTCCGGTGGGGTTATTCGGCGTGCAGAGAAACAGACAATCAATATCCGCAGTAAGCGCGGAAAGAATGTGTGCGGTGGGCTGAAAGTCGTCTTCTTCCAACAGCGGGTGATGAATAATTTCACAGCCTTCACGCTGTAAAGCTCGACGATATTCGGCAAATCCCGGCACGGGGAGCAGTGCTTTCTTCGGTTTTAGGTAACGAACAATTGAAAAAATCAGTTCGGTCGCGCCATTTCCGGCCAAGATCCGTTCCGGCGGGCAATCGGTATGACGTGATAACGCTGCATGCAGCGCCTGATAATCGATATCCGGGTAGCGTTCGGCCAGATGCAGGTGCGTCATGATGGCGTTTTTCAATGAATCAGGCATACCCAACGGATTGATATTGGCGCTGAAATCCAGCATCAGGTCGGGGTTGACTCCACATCTTTTTGCCATTTGCAGCACGTTACCGCCATGCTGACCGCTTTTCGCCATGATTTGTTCCTACCTGACCGCTCAAGCGCTTATGCTAACTCAAATATCTCAGTAAATTCATCTAACTGCATGATAGTGGCTGGAAAAGTGCTAATGAATTGAAAAACAGCCATTTTTAATACAGCAACAGGTATAGTAACCGTACATAATCGGGGTTTAAGTCATGACACTTGTTATTTACAGTACGGCATTTTTACTTGATTTGATCTTGGGCGACCCGCATCACTGGCCGCACCCGATCCGCTGGATTGGGAATAGTATTAGCTGGGTGCAAAAACAGCTCAGAGCGATTTGTCATTCAGAGCCTGCGTTATATATCGGTGGTGCTGTGTTATGGATAGTGATTGTTGGGGTTACTTGGCTGATCACATGGGTGGTTATTTCTGGTCTGAGCGCAGTCAATATCTGGCTGGGACGATTGGTTGAACTTTGGCTGGCTTATACCATTCTGGCGGGACGTTGTCTGAGTGATGCGGCAATGGATGTTTATCGCGCACTGGATTCCGGCTCGCTGGAGAATAGTCGCCGGCAGCTGTCATATATTGTCGGGCGCGACACTTCACAGCTTAATGAAATTCAGATCACCCGTGGTGTAGTTGAAACTGTGGCTGAAAACACGGTTGATGGTGTTATTGCACCGCTGTTTTATCTTTTTCTCGGTGGTGTGCCGCTGGCGATGGCCTACAAAGCGATCAACACTCTGGACTCGATGGTCGGCTACAAAAATGAGAAATATAAAGCAATTGGGGGTGTTTCCGCCCGCATCGATGATCTGGCGAATTTAATTCCTGCACGGATCAGTTGGTTGTTGCTAACTATGGCAGCCTGGTGTTTAAAACTCGATGCTCGTCAGGCATTCAAGATTGGTTGGCGCGACCGCTATCAGCATAAAAGCCCGAATTGTGGTTGGCCAGAAGCCACGGTTGCAGGTGCGTTAGGCGTGCATTTAGGTGGGCCAAACAGCTATTTCGGTGAATTGGTTGAAAAACCGTGGATTGGTGATCCGCTGCGAGAAATTAATCGGCAGGATATTAAACTCACCATTCGCTTGATGTTTATTGCCTCAGCGATTGCATTGATTCTATTTTCTATCGTGTATTGGATATTTAATTAAAAGGGTTGTAACGCATGAACGGGATTACGCGGGTACAAAAACCAATTAGGACCGCACTATGATTTTGATCACGGGCGGTGCACGTAGCGGTAAAAGTCGATTGGCAGAACAATTTGCCGCGCAGCAAGGCGATAATGTTTTATACATTGCCACATCTATCGTTACGGATGATGAAATGGCAGAACGCATCGTCATTCATCAACAAACCAGACCTGCACAATGGCTTACGCATGAGGGGTATTGTGAACTTGGTAGGGTGATCCGCCAGCGAAGTGCTGATTGTGATGCCATCATGCTGGAGTGTATTACCACTATGATCACCAACCTCATGTTTGATAAAACAGGGGATATTCCTGCAGAAATGATGGATTTTGCGGCCATTGAACAGCGGATCATGGTTGAGATTGAGGATTTGATCGCCGCTTGTCTCGCAAGCCCATGCCCAGTCTATATAGTCACGAACGAAGTGGGTTTTGGCATTGTTCCCGATAATCTCTTAGCCAGACGATTTCGTGATATTGCTGGGCGAGTTAACCAGCTGTTAGCCGCCAAAGCAAAAGAGATGTATCTGGTCGTGTCTGGTATAGAACTGAAGATGAAAGGCTAACTGCAGTTTGCTACCTTTCGGATTTGCCTGCCGTTTGGCATTACTTGATCCCATCGCATCTTTTAGCGGGGAAAGGCTCACTAGTCATTTTAGCTCACATGGATTTAAAACCATTCCTGTAATTAGACATGTGCCTAGGCCGTTTCGCGATATCTTATTTTATCCTGTTTCGGCGGTATGCCAAACATGCGCACATATTCACGGTTAAACTGAGAAGGGCTTTCGTAGCCAACATTGTAGGCTACATTTTCCATAGTAACGGCGCTAGTCCATATCTGGCGTCGCGCTTCTAATAATCGCAGTTGTTTTTGATATTGTCGCGGTGACAGGTAGGTCAGAGCCTTAAACTGCCGATGGAAGGCTGAGGAGCTTAGATGAGCTATTTTGGCTAACACTTCAATAAGAATGGGGGTTTGATAGTGCTGTCGTAGATGTTGAATGGCAGTGATAACACCTTGTGAGGTATTGTGGGCAAGTACCAACTGCGCAATTTCGCCACCTTGTGGTCCGGTGAGTAACCAGTAACAAACTTCTCGCATGATGAGCGGGTATATTATCGGAATAGCCTTGGGCGTTTCTAATAATCGTATGATACGCAATGCACAATCGGCTAATGGCCCAGACACGTCAGCAATGCATACACCATAACTTACTTTGTTCCGAGGAGTAAGGTGATTGGATAGCTCCTCTGCAACACTGCGCAAAATAGCCAAATCCAACTCAAACGCAAGCACCAGACAAGGTTTCCCTTCGCTAGCTTCCAGTACACAACCGATTGACGGTGTGTCGACACCAATTACCAGAGCTTGACCTGCTTGGTATACCAACTCTTCATGTCCAAAAATAGCCTTCTTTGCTCCCTGCGCAACAATACAAATGGCAGGCTGCATCATCCGATGGACTGGGTTAGTCGGTCGGTCTGAGCGCAAAACCCCCACACCGTCGATGACGGTGTGGTAGGGGCTATCACCAATTTGACGATCCGTATACGCCCAAAGTGATTCAGCGAGTTGTTCAATCATGGCTAGAGGGCACTTTTAGAGGGAAGTCAAGGATAGTGAAGCAGGATTAGGCAAGAACGCAAGTGCTTTTGACGTATTCAGACTGAGTTGTTTTTTCGATACTACTACTATTGAAATATTCCGAAAGGCTGGAGGTTTATATGAATTTGAACAATAACACCATTCTCATCACGGGTGGAACGAGTGGCATCGGATATGCCTTAGCTAAACAATTAATCACGTACGGCAACACAGTTATCATTACGGGACGCTCACCAGAGCGACTTGCGGCTGCCAGCCATTCGCTACCAGGAGTTCATTCCTTTGTATGCGATCAGCGTCGTCCAGAATCGATATTAAAAATGTGTCAGGCAGTAATTCATGCTTTCCCTAAGCTTAATGTATTGATCAATAACGCTGGTATTGGTCACAAACGCAATCTTCATGATGCGGCAAGTTCTATTGAAGAATTAGAAGAGTTGGGCATTGAAATACATACAAATCTGATCGGCCCCATTCAAATAATTAGCCAGCTGCTACCGCAATTGAAAAGCCAGCCTTCAGCGATGATCGTCAATGTCACATCTGGACTGGCATTTGTTCCAATGCCACTTAAGCCAATCTACTGCGCGACGAAAGCGGGCATGCATTCTTATACTCAGTCTTTACGCATTCAATTGAAGCATTCTTCTGTTCAGGTGCTGGAATTAGCACCCCCTGCTACCGATACCGATTTCAACAAGGGACAAGAGGATATGAATACGTCAATGTTAATGAGCGTGGACAAGCTTGCTACTGCTGCTATTCGTGGTATGGAAAAAGGGGAAACTGAGGTGCTGCCGGGGTTTAGCCGCTTGATCCGAGTATTGGGGCGAATAAATCCCACTTTAGTAATTCGAGGTAAAGATGCAGAAAAGATGGGCTGAAAAAGCCCATTTATCTGGGTTATCAAAATTCAGCATTTGTGTGGGTTTTGACATCTATGTCTGGTTCTTGCGTCAAAAATCATAAGGGAGCTTCAGAAGGTTAGCAGGCGAAAATACAGCGGGTGCTTGCTTGCCGGCCACCTTTGCTGGCAGTGGTAGGCTAGCACATACAAGAATACCACGGTAAGCCAAATAGCACCTGGCCAGGTTTTTTGTACCGAAAAATATTCCTAAGCGTTAGATTAAATTTACGCGATTTGATCTAAATTCATCCGAGCAGATCTGGAATTCGCACCGGCATGAATTCTGGGTTTTGGAAGTGCTCAACCAGCGCATCAAACACGATACGAACTCGTGGCGGAACAGGGCCACTTTGCGGGCGATAAATATAGACATCCCACTCATCTGTTAGCTCATAGTCAGTAAGTACCGGAACTAATAGCCCTTTTTTAATGTAAGGGGCTGCAACTGACACTGAAACCTGACCAAAACCAATGCCATGCAAAATAGCCTCAAATTCAGCATCGGCATCATCAGTGATTAGTACAGGGTTTTCGGGAGTAATGTGGATATTGTCTTTGAAGAACCACTCCCAAACCTGATTCCGCGTGTTATCAAACAGTGTGGTCATCGGTACCCGGTTAAGGTCTTCCAACGTGGTTGGTTTACCATATTTAGCAATGGTATCTGGTGTGGCGACCACCACATGGTTAACTTTACTGACCGCTCTGGCGATAAATCGATGATCGGTGATTGGGCGACCGACCCGGATCCCGATGTCAATTTTCTCTTCCACTACATCAGCTATCTGATTCGACAACCGTAAATCAAAGCGAATTTCCGGATGTTCATCGGTTATTTTTTTTAAAACGGGTAACAAAAATGGCTTGGCATACGACGGCGGGGCGGTAATCTTTACCGACAGATTATTGTGTGTGGAATGACCGAAAACATCATCCATGACAGCCAGCGCTGCTTGTGCTTTCTGATAAAACTGCTCACCAAAGGTTGTTATTTTGATATTGCGCGTACTGCGCACAAACAAAATCTCACCTAATTCGGTTTCCAATTCTTTAATGCAACGCGTTATCACCTGTGGGGAAACATTCAGCTTCGTCGCGGCATCCCTAAAAGTGCGGTGTTGGGCGGCAACACAATAAATTTTCAAATAATCGAGACGATTGAACATAGTTTTTAGGCCAACACGCATAAAAATTTATCATACCGTAGAGTGAATCATTATCAGAAATGCTCAATCAAAAAAGCCCATCTCACGATGGGCCAAAAGACACTATAAACTGAATCTCAAATTACAAGGCAAGTTCCAGAATGGCAGTGACATCGTCAGGTGTAATGTCAGCTTTTTCGCCCAGTTGCACATGGCCATGTTCTTTCAGTTTGGCTACCACGGCAGGGATCACCGAACGGTCTAAACCATAGTCACTTAACCGTGTTTTTACGCCCATTTGTTCAAAGAACTGACGCGTTTTTTCGATAACAGCAACAACACGCGCATCTTCATCACCATCAGTCATTCCCCATACGCGCTCGGCGTATTGCAGTAGTTTTTCTTTTTTCGCAGACTGTTTGTAAGCCCAGACGGCAGGAATAACGATCGCCAGTGTTTGCGCGTGGTCTAAACCATATAAACCGGTTATTTCTTGCCCAATCAAATGGGTCGCCCAATCAGCGGGTACACCAGTCGACAACAGACCATTCAGCGCCATGGTGGCAGTCCACATCAAATTAGCGCGAATATCGTAGTCAGTTGGGTTTTCCAGTGCTTTCGGGCCATCTTCCACAATGTTCAGCAGTAAACCTTCCGCCAGACGATCTTGCACTTTTGCATTAACCGGATAGGTTACATATTGCTCAACAATGTGCACGAAGCTGTCGACAACACCATTGGCAATCTGACGCGGCGGCAAACTATAAGTGGTGGTTGGGTCAAGCACTGAAAATTTCGGATAAACATGTTCAGAGAAGAAGAACAATTTATCTTGCGTGGCCGCTTTAGTAATCACCGCGCCATTGTTCATTTCAGAGCCTGTGGCTGCGAGTGTTAATACGCAACCAAGTGGCACGGCTTGCGTCACTTTTGCGCCGTAAGTTTGAATAATTTCCCACGGGTCATTCGGGTATAACGCCGCCGCTGCGATGAATTTAGAGCCGTCTATCACCGAACCACCGCCAGCAGCCAGAATGAAGTTGATGTTCTCTTGTTTGATCACATCAACAGCTTTCATCAGTGTTTCAAAATGTGGGTTTGGTTCGATGCCGCCAAATTCAAAGTAGGTCACACCTTCCAGTGCGGCATGAACTTGTTCCATTACACCATTTTTCTTAATGCTACCGCCGCCGTAAGTAATGAGAACACGCGCATTAGCGGGCATTTCATCACGGATTTTTGCGATTTGACCCTGACCAAAATGGATCTGAGTGGTGTTACGGTAACTAAAATTATTCATAGCAATTCCTTCATTCCGAATCAGTTGCGGTGACATGATTGATGTCTCATACGCCATTATCACGATGAAATTCGTGTTGCAAAATGAATGAATTCTGATTTGAGTATTCCAGTTTTAGGAATAATCGCGACCTGGTTATGGTATTGCACGCGTAGTTTAAGTGTTTGAGATAGCACGAATTTATTTTTTAGTGGACACATAGCCATGAGTTAATCAAGGATAGGCACAAATAACGGCAGGAAATAATTGATGAAACAGTGGCTGCAACAGCTTTGCCATTTTGCCACACCATCTATTGATGAATGTGTGCAACAACTTGGCCCTGTTATTCCGTGGTTAAATGATCTAAGGAAAACCCCGCAAGATCCCGGTTGGCACGCAGAGGGGAATGTGCACATTCATACCGGGATGGTGTTAGAAAAACTCTATCAATTACTGGCTAAAGAGGCGGCTTATCTGAATGGGCAACAACGCCAGGTATTGATTTTAGCGGCGATATTTCATGATATCGGCAAGACGCGTAACACCCGTAAAATGACTATTCGCGGGCAACAACGCATTGGCTCCCCGGATCATGAAGCCAAGGGGCGCTCTTATCTGGCTTTCCAGCTCATGAAATTGCCATTGCCAATTACAGTGATCTGGACTGTGCTTGGTTTGGTGGGCGAACACCAGATACCGAAAATGTTAGTCGTGCAGAATATGGATCATGGTGCGTATATCGCCTTGGCTCGCCGTGCCGATCTGGCATTACTCTACTGGCTGGAGCGCGCCGACATGCAGGGGCGAATAGGCGAAGCCATTCCGCATCAACTTCAATATCTCGAACAATATCGCCAGCACTGTGAGGCTAATGGTTTATGGCATCAACCTTTTTCCACCGATGAACTCGATCGATTGATTGCTCATGAATCACAGCGTGCACAACGGTATTTGAAATCACTGGTGGTTGAGAGCATGCAGCGGGGCACCTGTGTTTCGGTAAAAAATGCTATCGCGAAATTGTCGCGTCACAAAGATGAACATGCGCACTTAATTTTGTTGTGCGGGCCAAGCGGCATAGGTAAATCCCGTTATGTAGCGCGTCATTGTCAAAATATGTCAGTGGTTTCGCTGGATGCTATCAGGGAAGAGCTTTGGGGTAATCGCGCCTGCCAAGATAACCCCGAATTAGTTGTCGCTACAGCACAGCAAAAATTGAAACAGTATTTACGAGAGAAGTGCACCGTGGTTTGGGATGCCACCAATCTGCGCCAAGACTATCGAAAACCGTTGTATGCGCTGGCGCGCGATCAGCATGCTTTAATCACGTTAGTGATTTTTCTTGCGCCAGAAACGGCTATCTATAGTGGCAATGCCAACCGGACACATGCTGTGCCGAAAGCCGTTGTTGCCGCGCAAATTGCAAAATATCAATTCCCTCGCATCAGCGATGTGCATCATGTCATTGTTGTGGATGGAGAAGGGCATATTTTATTTGAATCGAACGATCGCCCCCCACAGATCAAGATGTAATTGATAGGCCTCCAATGGAGGCTAAATTTTCGAGTCATTAAAAATAATTCCTGCTTTATTTCTCGCCTCTGTCAAAATTTTCATTACAGCGATTGAATGATCTAAATTGCGATAGCATGCGTCATGATCCTGCTGCGTATACATTTTGCAGAAAGCATTCATTTCATAGACCATGTGATTTTCAAATTTATTCTGATTGAGTTCCTGTACCTCGTCATGAACGACAATTTCAACTGAACGAGCAATGTTAGGTGAACTGGTTAATTTAATATAACCCTCGGTGCCTTGAATGATTGTTTGACTTGGGCTGGCCGAATCTTTTGCACCAGTACAAACCGATAAAAATTCTGGATATTGCATAATAACAACACCTGAAGTATCAACGCCGTTGAATCCTTGATTAATAAAATATTCAATGCGATCAGGTATGCCAAATAAAAAGCAGGAAAGGTGAATGTTATAGATATTAATATCGTACAACGCCCCACCTGACATTGCTGGATCAAACGCGGGATGCACCTGACCTGCTAAATATTGTTTATACCGGCTGGAAAATTGTGAGTAGTTACTCTGGATCATTTTGATGGCGCCAATCCGTGGTAACTGTTCTTTCAATAAAAGGACGTTAGGGGCATAAATCGTGGTGATTGCTTCAAATAGAAAAAGTTTATTCTTTTTCGCCAGTTCAGCTAATTGCAATGCTTCATCCACATTAGATGTGAAAGGTTTTTCACTGATCACATGCTTGTTTGCCATGAGTGCTTTCAATGCATACGAAAAATGTAGTTTGTTCGGGATCCCCAGATAAATGAAATCAATGTCTGGGTCTGCAAGCAGCAAGTTGAAATCGGTATAAATTTTGGGAATGGCAAATTTAAGCTGATAACTTTTTGCAATGTCTAAATCGCTTTCCAGAACACAAATTGCCTCACAGGATACATCATTTGCCAAGGCCAGAGCCTCAAGACACCATTTCACAATATTTCCTGCACCCACAATACCAAGTCGCATCATTATCACCCCTTACATAACACTTGAATTAGCGTAAGTGAATATCGAGTTTATTGGTCTTTTTGTCAAGCGATTGTGCATTATTAGTGCTTTAATGTGACTATTTATAAGTTTTTGTGCGTAAAAATGTTGTTGCGGTCTGCTTTTTTAAGTGATATCACGCGTTTAATGGTTTCAGGGTCATGAATTATTATGCAGTTAAAGATATCTAAACAAAAATAAGGTAATGTAAGGAAAGTTAATTGATTGCATGGCAAAAAATTGAAGTGAGAGCAGGAGACAGATCGATGACGCAAGAAGAACGCTTAATTGAATTGGAGGCATTTGTAAGAGCGCAGGGGAAGGTTACGCTCGATTATATCTGTCAGCAATATCAGATTTCGTATGACTCGGCACGTCGGGATCTGGTGAAACTCACGAAGATCCCGGGCATTCTCCGTATTCGCGGAGGCGCAATCCTTTCTGAAAAAAGACTGAGTTTGTCCTATCTTCAACGCAGCGAATTTAGCGAAACGAAAGATTATTTGGCTCGCCACGCTTTAAATCTGATCAACGAAAATGACATTATCTTTCTTGATGCGGGTACAACAATGGCCGCGTTGGCACACCATTTACAGACACCAAGCAATATTATTACGAATTCTATCGAAGTGCTTAATGAATTGAATGGGAAAGATAATATAAGAAAATGTGTTTTAGGCGGGGCATTTGATGAGTTTTCACATACCATTTTAGGCCAGATCACGATTGAACAGATCAAACGGTATCAGGCAGATAAGACATTTCTTGGTGTTAGCGCTTTGTCAGAAGCGGGCATTACAACAGATACTGAAATGGATGCTTTATTAAAAATAGCCATGGCACAACAATCAAAAATGGTTATCTGCATAGCGACATTTTCAAAATTCAATTCTCAGTTGATGTATCAGTCTTGTGGCTGGGCGGAGATTGACTGCGTGATCACTGACAAGCAACCGCCTGCGAATATTTTAAAATGTATTGAAGAGAATGAAGTTGAGCTGATCATCGTGACGGATACTTCAATTTCGGCAGACATGTGATATCTGCCGGCTTGTTGCGTTTTATTGAAGAAAACTAACCGGTGATGCAATATTGGCGACTTCATTGACTAATGTGAGCTGATGATGGTTCTCATCAATTTCAAATAACTGCAAATAATTTTCAGCCTGTGCGGCAACAATAACCATATTATTTTGGATATACAGGTCTCTTGGCGATAAACGGGTTGCTTGGCGGTCAGTGCATATCAAAAGCCCCGTAATTGGGTGAATGCTGAATAGAACCAACGTATTTTCGCC
Source organism: uncultured Tolumonas sp. (assembly GCF_963678185.1). Lineage (NCBI taxonomy): Bacteria > Pseudomonadati > Pseudomonadota > Gammaproteobacteria > Aeromonadales > Aeromonadaceae > Tolumonas > uncultured Tolumonas sp. The sequence goes on along the minus strand of NZ_OY782757.1, from coordinate 752,485 downwards.
TCGGTTAGTGACCAGTAAATGCTTGCCGTCGGCGGTTAATACACAACCTGCGGCACTATTTGTTGCCGTTGTAGGATTATTCACCGTAGATAACCGCTGGATCTCTTTGCATTGAAAATCAGAGAGATCGTAGACAGCTATTTCATTGGCAATTTCATGTAATAAATAGGCAAACCGTCCGTCTGAACTGACCCGCATGATCCGTGGCCCTGAGCCGAATGGGCAGTCTATATAAATATTTTTGAGCAAGTTAAGTTCATGGTTGGTGATTGAGTAAAAGCTGACGAAATCAATGCCCATATCAACGGAATAAGCATTCTGTCCATCATTGAAGGTACAAATATGATGAGGGTGGGTTGTTGTTTGCCGAATATCCGCACTTCTCGGTCGGTAAACATGCGGAACAACATTTTTGATCTGGACTTCTTGATCGAGCTGAAACATTACGTCCACACCATCATAAAATGATGAGCCAAGAAGTTGCTCAGGAACATTTGTCTGCGACCATGAAGTGATAAAAAAGGGAAGCGGTTGCTGGTGCAATAAAGTCAGGTTTGAGTTTGTATCGAGAGAACAGCATAACAGACCAGATGCTTTATTCTCATCCTGATAAGACATATAAAGCCGGTTATTGACGGTGATAATGGCGCCGGGTTTCATCGGGCAAGCATATGCTAGTCTGGTCTGCATATGATGGTGATTGATCTTAATTGCGTAAATGCCCCGCCCATTTCCATGAGCATCGCCATATCCAATTAAAAAAGTCGTCAAATTCACTGGATCACTCCTCGTTCAATAACCTGATCACACCATTGGTCACATTCCAGGTCAGATACTTTCAATTCAGGATGTGCTTCCATGTATTCAAGAAACTGACGAATGCCATCTTGCATGGTGATCTGACACTGAAAATCCGGACATATCTGTTTATGTTTGTGATTATCAAATATGACTGAGTATTGCTTGTCGCCTTTGATCGATGTTTTGAAATCGTATTGAGTGCTTTGTGCAAGTAAGTCAGTCGGTATGTGGACGATTTTTAGCGGTTTATTCAGCTGTCTGGCTAACTCATGATAGATCATGTTCCAGGTAAGTATTTCATCACCAGTGAGATGATAAATCTCTCCGATTGTTTGAGGTTGATTGATGAACGGGATAAATCCTCGACAAAAATCGTCACTATGCATCGACACCCACGTGGATGTGCCATCTCCATGAATGATCACTGGTTTATCGTGCAGTATCCGATCAATGACTGACCAGTAACTTTTTCCTTTGACACTCAGTGGGAATTTTTCATGACTGTAAGTTTGGGATGGACGAATAATGGTGACAGGAAATTGTTGTTGGTAATAAGCATTCAGAAACAGCTGTTCGCATCGTAATTTTGTTTGTGCATAGAGACTGAACGGATTTCCACATTCGGAATTTTCTGTGAGGACAACGTTTTTTTCCCGATCCAACACAGTGACCGTACTAATAAAAATAAACTGTTTTATATGCTTTACGAAGGCTTTGATGTTTACTTCTGCTTGTAAGGTTGACTGAATGGCAAAATTTACCACGACATCAAACTGGTACAGTTCTCGTAACGATGTTAATAAATCGAGATCTTCCGCGTTACCTGAGATATAGATTACCTCTGCTGGAGTTGTGACGGACTTTTTTCTACCAAGAACGTATACCGTATGACCTTGTTTAGCCAGTTGCCGGGTGATAGGTGCACCGATATTGCCGAGGCCGCCAATCAGTAAGATATTCATTTTTACCTCACTCTCATTGCAGATAACCGCACAGATAGTGCGGACCATTAGTGGAATTTAAAGATCATTATCACTTAAGTGAATATCAGTGAATGTGATTTTTAAGTCAAGAAAAACTAAATGGTTCTGAGGTTGTTGCAAGTGAAGGTAAGTTTTGAAATTGAAAAACGTGGAATTTAGGTAGTTCTACAACGCCTTGCGATCATCATTAAAAGTGATGATGCCGATTGGAAGAATAATCAAAAATCAGGATAACCAAATAATCCATGTTTCTTCGGCAATATTTTCTGGTGAATTACAATGGTTGTAGGCTGACACCAGCACGTTTGTGCACAGACAAATGCTCGAGTCATGAAGGTTTTGGCGCAGTTTGGACACTCAAAGGGAAGTTGCCTGAAATTAGACTAATAAGATTCAAATGAATGTTATTGGTCTAATTGGTTGCTGTTCCACACATGGCTATGTCCACTAAAATAAGTGGTCATGTTCGAAATGTGTTGGAAATAGTAACTGCTTGATAAACCATGAATTGGTGCGTCCTAATGGACTCTTTGTAATGTCCATGGTGCTAATTGGCTATTTCATCAATTCTTTCTAATCCTAACTTCAGGCGAGTTAGTCCTTCGAATAAAACCGTTCGAGGGCAAGCTATATTTAATCGAATGAATCCTTCTCCTGCTTCACCGTAAAGAACGCCATCATTTACTAAGAGATTTACCTTTTTAGACAAATGTTGAGTAATCAACGATGAATTGATGTTTATAGTCCGACAATCGATCCAAGCTAGGTAGGTTGCTTCTTGCTTTGTCAACCTGAGTGCAGGCAATTCTCTGTTGAGAAAATTGGCGACCAGCGATAGTTTTCATAGAGATAATGCCGCAGTGCGTCTAACCATTCTGCACCTTTTGTATAAGCGGCAATGGTTGCTGTGACACTCAAAGGGTTTACATCGCATACCTCATGAATATTGAGGGTTTTATCGACGCTACTGCGTAAAGCTGGATCTGCGACCACAATATTGGCGATCTGTAATCCGGCTATGTTGAATGTTTTGCTGGGTGATAGGCACGTAATGGATTGCGCCAGAAAATCAGCGCCCAGTGTGGCATAGGGTTGATGCCCCTGATGGGGAAACACCAGACCACAATGAATTTCATCACTGATCACCAACACTTTATTGCGTTGGCAAATTTCGCCGAGGCGACGCAGTTCTGTTGCCGTCCAGGCCCGACCAACCGGGTTATGCGGATTGCATAAAAGTAACGTCTTCACACTCGGTAATGATGCTTTTTGCTCTAAATCAGCAAAATCCATCTCGAATTGTCCATCAATTTGTATAAGCGGATTTTCGAGGATCTCGCACTCCATATTGCGAATAGACGAAAAAAAACAGTTATAGACTGGTGTCTGAACCAGCACTTTGTCTCCGGGGTTAGTGACCGCGCGTAATATGGCAGAAAGGGCTGGGACTACACCTGACGTATAGAGTATCCACTCTCGCGCTATTTCAAACTGGTGACGTGTTGTAAACCAACGTTGTATCGCCGAAAAATAGGTTTCTGGCACTTTGGTGTATCCAAAAATTCCATGGCGTACACGTTGCTCTAGTGCTTCGATAATGGCAGGTGCTGTTTTGAAATCCATGTCGGCAACCCACATGGGTAACAATTCGGGGTCATCAGAGATATCCCATTTATAAGATCCGCTATTTTGCCGAGGCGTGATACTGTCAAAATCAAAGTTCATGATCAGGCCACCTTTGAATTCACGAGCTGAATTTTGCAAGCGCCAGGATTAAGACAGTGTTCATCAATAATGATTTCATCAATGTGTGGCGCACGAATGTACCCGCCTTTCGGATTACGCACACTGACGATCCCGGAGCAAATATCCGCCTGTACGGTAGAATATTCAAAACAGAAATTTGTGTTTTCCATCTTGCAGTTTTCCATTACTAGATCTGTGGCATAACACAGCGGCTGTTCACCTCGAATGGTACAGTTTATTAATCGCAGGTTTTTCGAATGCCAGCCAAGGTATTCTCCATCTAAAATACTATCGTAGACGGTTATATTCTCTGCACCCCAGAAAGCATCTTTTGAATCAAGAATGGAATTCCGGATGACAATATTTTTCGCATCCTGAAACGAATAATTGCCCTGCAATTTCATATTTTCGATTTCAATGTTTTCACTGTTCATCAAAATGTAATCAGCATTGCTGAATTCGACATCTTTCATGCGGATGCTCCGGCAGTTCCATAATGTTTCACCAGCATTTAAAAATCGGGAGTTTTCAATAGTGAGATTAGATGACTGCCGGAACATTTTTGGGGCATTGACAATGCTATTTCGCATGCAGATATTTTGTGTGTACCAAATAGCAGCGCGAGCGACTTCGGTAAAATGGCATTGTTCGATCGTGATTTCGTTACTGTGCCATAATGGGTATTTCCCCATGAATTCGCATTGTGCCGTCGAGATCTGATGTGCATGTTTCAGTGGCGATTCTCCCGGACGAAATTGCACATTTTCTAAATGTATATGGTTCTTCGCGTATAGAGATCTCTCACCCTCAAAAAAGCAATCACGAATGGTTTGTTTTTCAGACATGTAATGGGTCATTTTGATTGTCCAGTGTTGTCGCTGAAAAGTGAAACAGCCGGGAGATGATCCCCGACTGTTTTGTATTAATCAGATGAAATGGATCTGTTAGGGGAGTTATAAGTTTTTGGTAAAAAAATCAGTCAATTTGGCAAACGGGATCAAATCAACACGATCATATAAATCGACATGACCAGTGTTCGGCACCAGATACAGCTCTTTAGGTTCACCCGCTAATTTATAAGCATTATTACTAAATTCGCGGGAGTGCGCGTCTTCACCAGCAATAAACAACATCGGGCGCGGAGAAATTGTCTCGATGTCATTGAACGGATAAAAGTGATCTGACCCAGCATTATTGGACACCTCATTAAACGAGTAACATAACTCATAGAGGTGGATCATGACCAAAACTACAACTGAACAGAAAAAGCCTCGAACTCAATATTCGCAAAGTTATAAAGAAGATGCGCTCGCATTAGCTGAACGAATTGGTTTTGCCAAAGCCGCAACTCAGCTTGGTATTCAGGGATCTCAGCTTTACTACTGGAAAAATAAATTTCGTCAGCAGCAAACTTCCAGCGAACGAGAACAATTCCTGGCAGATGAAAATGCTCGACTCAAGCGTTTGCTGGCAGAGCAAGCAGAAGAGCTGGCCATCGTAAAAAAGGCCGCAGCGTACTTTGCCAAACACCTGAAGTGAAGTACGCCTTTATGCTGGCTCATATAAAAGCAAATTTTACTTATCGACCATGTGCCGTGTTCTGAATGTTTCTCGGAGCAGCTTTTATCATTGGCTGAACGGCAGCGCTAAACGTCATCTACGGCAACAAGCGCAGCAAAATCTGGATAAACACGTAGCGCTCGTATTTCAGGCAGAAAAAAGCAGGTGTGGCGCAATTCGATTAGTCCGAAGCTTGTCTAAACAAGGACTGCACTATAGTGGCGGCAAGCTTGAAAAGACTAGGATTACGGGCGAAAGCTGCACGTAAATTTAAAGCCACGACACAGAGCAACCACAACTTACCGGTAGCAGAAAATCTGCTGAAACAGAACTTCCATGCCAGTCAGCCGAATCAAAAATGGGCCGGAGACATCACGTACCTATGGACTGAAGAGGGTTGGCTCTATATGGCAGTCGTGATTGATTTGTACTCACGTAAAATCATTGGCTGGTCGATGTCAGAACGAATGATGGCAAACTTAGTCTGTGACGCATTACAGATGGCTTTATTCCGTCGTAAACACCCCAAAGGGGTCGTTGTGCATAGTGATCGAGGAAGCCAATATTGTTCTCACGATTATCAAACATTGCTACGTGACCACCAACTTTTATGCAGCATGAGTACAAAAGGCTGTTGTTACGATAATGCCTGTTCAGAAAGCTTTTTCCATAGCCGGAAGGTAGAGGCAATCCATGGTGAAAGATTTGAAACCCGAAGTCAGATGAGAGAAACCGTATTCGAATATATAGAAGTTGATTACAATCGACAGCGTTTACACAGTTATCTGGATTACAGAAGCCCAGATGAATTTGAACAACAGAAAATAGCTTAACCGTGTGTCCAATATTGCTGGGCTAGATCATCACCCTGGAACCCATGTCATGTATTGTGTCAACTTGGATCTCTACATTATTCGGCTTTAGTGTCCACGAATCATGCAATCTACTTAAGATGTTTGCTTGTGCACGATAGGGAGCAATAAACCCTATCCCTAGTTAATACCGATATCGATTGGTGCTTATATAAATATCGGCATTTAGTAGAGAATGCGTTTGCGCGACTGAAACATGATCTCGCCATCGCAACACGATATGACAAATTAGCCCGAAACTATGCCAGCACATTGGCATTGGCTTGTTGCATGATGTGGTTGCCGATGTGATATGTATGAAATCTCATCAGCAAAGCTCAATTTTTATGTTGATCATTTACCTGCAATTGAGCAATGCATAGCAAGAGAAACATTCCTAGGTATTAAATGCCATTTATTGCACTATAAGATGGGAATCTATTTTTTTTACGTTGCAATATTCGTCGATAGCCGTTCCAAAAAAGTAGCAATGAGACTGCCAATATGAATGACTAACTACATTTAAATAAATATTAACAAAAGAAATACTTAGGAGTATGTATACAAACGGTAATGTTTCATAAATGATTTCGGGGAGTAATATGTTTTTTTAGGGGCAATAAACCGATCTTTTCTTCTGAAATTTGAGCGCATAATCCATATGATAGCGCCACATATATAGAAGATTGTTCCTGAAAATAAAAACATGTTATTTGTGCTTTGTGATATAAGAGTAATACCTACAAAAATATATACCGTAGGTAATGATTCATAAACATATGTAGGGAGCATCTTCAGTCCTTAAATTTGACCCTTATCACATATATTAACAGCATTAAAATGGATTCATATGAATTCGAGTAATTGCTGGTTAATCACTAGGAATAATCTGTACATGATTAATAGGATTACCCCAGAAGGATCTGTTGCCTTTTACCGTGAACTTATGGATTTTTTTGCCAGTAATTCTATGCGTTTGTAACTGTGGGTTTATAAAGCAAAGCACAACACAGCAAAAGCTAAAAACGGTGAGCAGTGATAGTAGCCTTTCTTAGTTCTAACTAATAAAAAAGCATTAAATATTAATTTATTATATAAATATATGTTTTCATTCTTAATAAAGTAAGCTTCAATATTGCTAAAACGTTAGGTCTTCATCGCACCATCATCGGTCGGGAGGTGGTCCGAAACGGCGTTGTTGCCTAAAATTCGGGAATTTTTTTCATGATCAGATTTCTTAGTTTCGATGACTGAGGGTAACCCAATAGATAAAGCGAAACATAAAATCAGCAACTGGCAGCAGTACAACTAGGTTTTAGCAAATCGTGGTTCTCTTACTGTCTGGATGATGAGGCCATCACTAATGGTTATATGATCTCATATTAGGGACTTATTTGCACCATTCCTATTACACCTATGATTCAGTAAATATGTAACAGAAACATGAAGATATTCAATTGATTCAATCATATAGACTTAATTAATTTGATTGATTAACTTGCAAATCAGATACTAAATATAATAGCCAACTGACCGCACTTTCAAGGAGTATGCCTCTCCTCCAGATCCGAAACATGGAGGGGCTGGTGCTCTATTAAGTTCTTCACTTGGGAAACTCATTCGAAATGTATTAACACCAGTAACAACCCATTGATTATTAGAGTTTTTTATAAAAGTTGGACTACCGGAATCGCCTGGTGCCGCTACGGTTTCGGCTTGATTTCCAAGAGTTAATCCACTAGCACTCTATCCAATGCATTTTGCCCCCAGCGTTTAATATGGGCAGATGCTAGCTGCAGATGTGAATTACACGCATTTCCTGATGCACCATAACCAATAAACGAAGCTATTATACCCTCAGAGATTGGTTGAAAATTAACAGTGTATTGGGTGATGAAGTTTGGTAAAGGGCTAGTTAGTCTTAACAATGCCACATCAGATAAAGCGATACCTTGCATTGAGTTGCGATGATATTCATGGTTAACAATAACCTTTGATACGCGTAATTTAATATTTTGACATGGAATGTAAATATGGACGTTCTCAGGTGCTTTTAAGGAGCTTTCTACAACGTGAGCAGCAGTCAATATCCATGATTTCCCGATAATAACTCCTGAATATACAGCCCCATTTATTTGAATACTGACGACCCCGGCCCATGACGAATGACAGCTATTACTATCTATTCTTCGTTCAGGTGAATCATTATCGTTTTCGCCTGCAATAAGTGCTTGGCAAGGAAAACAATAAAATAAAAAACAAATAAGCAAAAGGCGATATATAAACATATCAGTGTTCCACTGAAGGCAGTCTGATGATACATCAATTAGTTGAGGTATCATCAGACGGTGATAAATATTAGAATGAAATAAATTAGCAACAGCTTCATCTGATACCACGTCCTGTACTTGAAATCAAGTTGATAATGGTTGTTGTGCTTAACTTTTTTTTGGCGTTTTTTACACCAAAGCATAAAAAATAAACATTTTTTAACGAAGGGTTGTTAACTCTTTAGCTATTTAGCGGTAATATAAAAACAGGATCAAGGAGATCTATAAATATAATAGAAGCACAGGATTAAACATGAAGAACTCCGCAAAACTAGCTATCGGTATTGCACTTTGTTGTGCATTATTACCCCCGACCTATACATTTGCCTCTACAGTTGCAGCTAGCCAAGTGGCTACAATACAAACTGCGTTTAACAGTAAATTACTTCCTACTTTCCCTAACCAAGCACAACTAGCTATACCATCGATAGTTGAGTTTAAGGTTGAAGATAAAACCAATGATGTTTTAACGTATTTGACAACTAAACCTACCATGGATGTGAAAATGGTTGGTTTAGTTTTGGTTTGCGGATTTGCTGTAATACGAACTCGTCGACGTAAATTGAAACTTAGCTTTGTCAAAAATATGTAGTATTCAATGTCCTTCATGCAGAATTTAGGCTAGCAACAACCAGTTAAAATCAATAATAAGTTAATATATATACTATTTTTGAGGCTAAATGAAAAAGAATAAATTTGGTGTAGTGCTTAGTGCAGAGTTGTTCTCCTTTGCTGCGGTAGCCATGTCTTTTTTTTCTTCAACAACATGGGCCGCATATAATCAGGGTGATCATTATTGGATCGCACCTGAATTAAATTCGTGGTATGACAGCAATATCTTTCGTAAAGCTAATGATGATATGAATATTGCACAGCGAAGTGATGACGTTTTACAACCGAAAGTTTCTGGGCATGCAGACATAGACCTATCAAGACAGAATTTCTTTTTAGATAGTGCTGTATTCAGTCGTAATTATCAGAAGCATTCAGATCTAAATTATACGGGTGTTAATAACATGTTGGGGTGGAATTGGGTTATTGGATCTGATTGGAGCGGCGTAATTCAATATGGTATTACGCATGATCTCTCTACTTTTGAGGATATCAATACAGCACAACGTGATATGTATACCAGTAACAATCTGAGTGGTAGTGTTTTGCATAAACTCACGAGCAACTGGCAAATTTTAATCAATGAAACTGTAGATCATGAATCACATTCAGTGAATGATGAGCTAAATTTGTATAGTATTTCGCTGGGTGGTGGTATTCGGTATATCACTGATAAAGGCAGTGAGATTGTTGTGCGTCGTGATCATGATACGGTTGAATATAATGATGACTATTATATTTGGACTGCGGAAGAAAGGGGTTATCAGCAAGATGCTAATCAGCTTATTTTCATGTTACCTATCAGTGATAAATTGAAAAGTACGTTAAATTTTGGGCAGGTAAAATGGCATTACAGTACTGATAATTCCAGTGATAAAAGTGCATTTGGTGGTGCAGAACTGGAATGGCAAGTAACAGGAAAGACTAAATTAACTGGCAGTTATAATCGTCATATGAGCATGCCAAAACAAAGCCTCGATACATCAATGAATGAAACTTATAATCTAACTGGAACTTGGCAATCCACCGAAAAAATAGGATTGGATGTTTCATATCGATTAAATAGTCAGCGATATACTGGTGTAGATGCTCGAACTGACGATACAACAATGTACCGTATTAATTGTAATTGGTCTCCGGTGCTCAATTGGGTTACTTCTGTTTATATGCAATATCAGGCTCGTGAATCTGAATTTTCAACTTATATTTATACCGCCGAAACAGTAGGTATCTCATTGCATTATAAATACTAATAAAGGGATATGAAAAAAATGCATAATGATAAAATTGTTCAGCGTGAGGGATCAACTTCAATAAATGAATCTTTTAGCAGCGTAGCACCAGTCATGACTATAAGGCAAAGGATTCATGAAATTGAAAATATTGCGCCGATAACGACATTTTTCAAATCTTTTTTAGATCCAGTGCTCGTTGTCATTACACTTTATGTTTTACATTTTATATTTGATGTGGTGTTTGATGGTTTGCATATTGTTTTAGCTGTGACTGCTTTTTTACTTTCAATGCAGTTTCTTGATGGTACTTATTTATTTCTTCCTGGTGAGAAAAGACCATGGTTGGGTTTAGGCCGTTTTGCATTTTCATGGCTATTTGTCATATTTGTTCTGGTGTTGGTCGGTACAGTTAGCCATCTAGATCGTTATTATTACCCACTGTATATTCTTACCTGGTTTATTGTTTCTCCACTTTTACTAATTTTAACTCATCTTATAACCCGAAAAGTGATCATGCCAGAAGGGAAAAAACAATCAAAAATTATTAATACCATAATTGTTGGCGCTAATCAGGCAGGATTATCACTGCAAAAAAATATTCAGGAAAACAGTTACCTAAACATGACTTTTTCAGGCTTCTTTGATGATAGAGAAATCGAACGATTGCCTAGTGTCGATATAAAACAGATTTTGGGGCGTATTGAAGATATTCCTGAATTTGTAAAACAAAATCATATAGATCATATCTACATTTCACTACCAATGACCTCTCAGCCGAGGGTTATGAAATTATTAGATGAATTACAAGATAGTACTGTTTCAGTTTATTTTATTCCTGATTTTTTCGTTTTTGATCTTATCCAAGCACATTTTGATCATGTTGCAGGTGTTCCTGTGGTTTGCATTTGTGAGTCGCCTTTCAGAGGGCTTCGCGGTGTTGTAAAGCGTTTTTCAGATATTATCTTCGCATCTATGATATTGGCTTTGATCTGGCCAGTGATGCTGGTTGTTGCATTAGCAGTGAAATTAACCTCTGTGGGACCAGTATTTTTTAAACAAAAACGATATGGCGTCGATGGTAAGAGTATTAATGTTTACAAATTCAGATCGATGACTGTAATGGAAGATGGAAACATCATTCCGCAGGCAACCCAAAACGATCAACGGTTGACACCAATCGGTGGTTTTTTACGTAAAACATCCCTAGATGAATTGCCTCAGTTCCTGAATGTGCTGGAAGGTACTATGAGTATCGTCGGGCCAAGACCTCATGCAAATGCACATAACGAATATTATAGAAAATTAATTAAAGGTTACATGGTTCGACATAAAGTAAAACCTGGTATTACAGGCTGGGCACAAGTTAACGGATTTCGTGGAGAAACAGAAACATTAGATAAAATGGAAAATCGCGTGAATTACGACCTTGATTATTTGAAATACTGGTCACTATGGATGGATCTTAAAATTATAATTCTTACAGTCGCACTTGTACTGAAACGTAAAAATGCCTATTAATCATTGAATTACTGGAATAAATATAAAATGATGAAAGTAAAAACAATATTAACCATTCTAGTATGTAGTACCTTTATTGTCGGGTGTGGTGGCGATAAAGATGAAAAAAAAGCACCAAGTCAGGTTTTAGCTAAAGTAAATGGTAAAGAAATTACTGTACTTCAACTTAACTACTTGTTAGCTCGTCAGTCCAAAGCAGACAATGATACCAAGCAAACATTGCTTGATAATTTAGTTGAGCAAGAATTATTGGTTCAACAAGCAGAAACCCTAAAATTGGATCGAAATCCTGAAGTGTTACAGAGTATTGAATTTGCAAAACGTCAGGTATTAGCCCAGGCAGCTTTAGAAAAATTAATTGGTGTGAAAGTCGAGTTTTCACAAGCTGCTATCAGCAAGTATTATCAGGAACATAAATATTTATTTGCTGAACGCTATATTTTCGATATAGATGTTTTTTTAGTGAAAACAGCTGATATGACGAAAGCTGCTAATCAGGCATTGGAAACATCAAGCAAAGGCGAAACGACCAAAAAAATATTACAAGATAATAACATTGCATTTAGGCAAACTCAGGTCAAACGTGCGGCTGAAGAATTACCAGAAGTTGTGTTGAATAAAATGGTAGAAGTTAATATCGGAGATATTGTTAAAGTTCCTGACGATGCTGGAAATATGATTTTTATGCAACTGATAGCTAAAACGTCAGCACCAATATTAGAGGTCGATGCCGAAGAATCTATTCGTCAACTATTAGCCAATACTAAAATGCAAAATGATGCGAAAAGTAAAATTGGTGATCTTAAGTCGATCGGTAATATTGAATATCTACAAAGGTTTTCGGATGAAAAGGTTGAATCGACATCTGTTTACACAGCAAAACCTGAAAAAAATGAGCATTTAAAATCTGGCCTGAAGGGGTTGAATTAATGTTGAAAAAATACTGTTTAATGCTGATGGGGTTATTCATTTTTATGATGAATGCAGCAGCTGCAAATAAAGATAATAATGAAGGGAATAAATATCTACTCGGTGCAGGTGATGTAATTAAAATTTCTATTTACGATCACCCCGACTTATTACTGGAAACTCAGTTGTCTGATGATGGATCAATCAATTTTCCATTAATTGGTAAAGTAATTCTAAATAATATGAATTTTTCTGCAGCAGAGGCTTTGATTGCAGAAAAATTGGAGCGGGGGGGGTATGTTCGCGCTCCTCAGGTAAATATTCTTGTTTCAAATTACCGGAGTAAGCGAATTTCAGTTATTGGAGAGGTAAATCGACCTGGTCGCTATCCGTTAGATAGTAAAACATCTTTGATAGACATCATTGCAAGTGCAGGAGGTATTTCAGCAATGGGCGGTGACACTGTTGTTTTGATTCGAGACGGCTCTCGTCAGGAATTTAATATTCCTAAAATCATGGCAAAAGCAGAACAATGCATTGATTTAAAAGCTGGAGATCAAATTTATGTTCCTCGTCTTCAGCAAATTTATGTTTATGGTGAAGTTCTTCGTCCAGGGGCTTATCGCTTAGAGCCAAAAATGACGGTCATGCAGGTATTATCGTTAGCAGGTGGTTTTACAGCGAAAGCTTCTCATCGCAGTATCCAAGTGCAACGTCCAGCGAATGATGGTTCACTTGAAAGCATTGATGTAAATCTAACAGATTCCGTGTATCCAAATGATGTGATTTATATCGACGAAAGTCTGTTCTGATAAGGGCATAAAAATGAGTTTTCAACAATTGTGGCAAATATTACTAGCCCGTAAAAAAATTGCATTGGGTATTTTATCTCTGGTCGTGATTACATCCACAGTGGTCTCATTACTGTTGCCAAAACAATATACTGCTGAGGCTGATATTGCGATTGACACTATAAAAGTGGATCCAATCACAAATATTTCAATGTCTGGTCAGCTTGTTGCGGGTTACATGGCAACACAGGTTGACATTATCAGTAGTCATAACACTGCACGTAAAGTGGTTGAAATGACGGGGTTAAGTCAGCTACCTGAAGCACAAATGAAATTTCAGGACGACACTAAAGGGAAGGGCGATATTATCGATTGGTTAGCCGATTCGATTATCAAAGATCTGGATATTAAGCCATCACGGGAAAGCAATGTAATTTCGATATTCTACACATCGACAGACCCTGCATTTGCATCAGCAATGGCAAATATGTTTGTTGAAGCTTATAAAAAAGAAATCATTGATATGCGTTCAAATCTGGCGCAGCAAAATCAAAGTTTCTTTGAACAACAGCTAAAGTCATTACAGAAAAAACTAGAGGCGGCACAAAAAAAACTATCTGATTATCAGCAACAGCAGGGCATAGTTGCTTCTGATGAACGCCTTGATGTTGAAAATCAACGGTTAAACGAGTTATCCACACAATTGGTGGCTACTCAGGGGCAGCTAATCGATGCGCAGTCACGATTAAAAAAAGAGGGTGCGGTAGCACCTGACGTTTTGAATAATCCACTAATTCAGCAGTTAAAGTCACAGCTTGCATTGCAAGAATCAAAATTTAAGCAGATTGCTGCAAAAGAAGGTCCTAAGCATCCAACTTATCAACAAGCAGAGGCTGAATTAAATTCAGCGCGCACCCAGTTAAATAGTCAGATCAGTCAATATTCAAATAGCCTTGTAAGTACAGCAGAAAACGTTAAACAACGGCTGGTAAATTTACAAAAAGCACTCGATGCACAAAAAGTGCGTGTTTTAGAGCTTAAATCACAACGATCACGCTTAGATTTACTACAGAGAGATGTAGATAATGCACAGCAGATTTATCAAGTTGCCATGCAGAAATTGTCTGAATCATCACTTGAGAGTAGTTCTGATTTAACCAATGTTTCAGTACTTAAATCAGCACCAGAACCAACTAAACACTCAAAACCGAAATTGTTAGTCAATCTTATTCTGGCTCTATTTCTGGGGGGATTATTGGGCACAGGTTTTGCGTTGCTGCTTGAATTGCAGGACAGACGCATCCGCTCGGCGGTTGATTTGGAACAACTGCTGAAATTGCCGGTACTGGCGGACTTTAGTCAATTTGCCGATAAATCGGTATATCCTGATGGTGTGGAGACAAAATAATGTTGCAACAAAGGATCAAGGAAGAAATTTCACCAACAGGAGGCCGGATCGGTAAACTGTTGCTGGATAGCGGGCGCTTAAATGCTGTGCAGATCGAACAAGTAGAGCATTACCAGCAGGAGAAGTCGCTGCGTTTTGGTCTTGCGGCCATTGAGTTGGGGTTTATTAATGAAGCTGATCTGCAGTTTGCGCTGGCGCGGCAGTTTGACTATGCCTGTCTGCAACCGGGCGATGGTGTGCTTGATGAACGAATTGTCGCCGCCTATGTTCCCCTTGGCAGTTATGGAGAGCAATTGCGGTCACTACGCAATGAATTAACTCAGCGTTGGTTCCTGCGTGGACGCACCTCTGTTGTGGTAATTGGCGAACAACAAAACAACGACAGCAGTGTTTTGCTGGCGAATCTGGCAGTAGTGTTTACTCAATTGGGTGAACATACCTTAGTGATGGACGCAAACCTACGAAATGGCTGTCAGCATGAGTTGTTTCATCTTGATAATCGCCAGGGTCTCAGTGACCTGCTGGCAGGTCGTGCCGATTACCAGTGTATCCAATCGATCGGTCTTTTACCTGGGCTTGATGTGCTGACATGCGGTACTACAGCTCCAAATCCACAAGAGTTGTTGGCTCGCCCTCAGTATCGTCAGCTGCTAACCGAGTTAGAGCAGCAGTATGACGTTATTCTGCTGGATGCACCTGCACTAGCTGCGTGTGCAGATGCACAGGTGGTGGTGGCGCCAGTACAGGGGGCGGTTGTTGTTGCTTGCCAGCACTCCAGCTCGCTCAAAGGCATGCAGCAACTGTTGACTCGTATACAGAATGCTGGTGCTGAAGTTATCGGTTGTGTGTTAAGCGGAATATCATGATGGCCTCTGTTGCCACAATCCCGCAATTCTTGCGGCGTTATTCGCTGCTGCTAACCGGGTTGTTATTGCTGGCTTTACCGACGCTGTGGTCGATGGTTATTCTGTTGTGGGACAAGAGCGACCAGGAGCATGGTCCTATCTTGCTACTGATGTTCGGTTGGACTCTGCACCGCGAATGGCCTCGGTTGCAGGTGTTGCCGGATAACGGCAGCCGCTGGGGTTGGTTGCTGGTCGTGCTAGCATTGTTGGCCTATGTAATGGGGCGGTCGCAACAGATCTGGCTGCTGGAGATCGGTGCTTTCATTCCGCTGCTTGCTGGATGCGGTATTTTGGCAAAGGGCGGTGCTGCATTGCGACCGCTTGCTTTCCCATTGTTGATGCTGCTGTTTGCGATACCGCTGCCTAGTGCCTTGGTCGATCTGCTGACCACTGGGCTCAAGCAGCATGTTTCCGTGCTGGCCGAGAACCTGTTGTACAGCGCTGGTTACCCGATTGCCCGCAGTGGCGTGACACTGACCATAGGCTCCTACCAGCTGTTGGTGGCCGATGCTTGTTCCGGTCTCAACTCGCTGTTCAGCTTGTTCGCCGTCGGGCTTCTCTACCTTTATATGCAGGGCTACCAAAGCCGTTGGCGTAATCTGCTGCTGTTACTGGCCATCGCGCCGATCGCCATCCTCGCCAACGTGGTGCGCGTCGTGGTGCTGGTGTTGCTGACCTATTACGGTGGTGACGCCCTTGGCCAGGGCTTCCTGCACGGCGTTGCTGGCATACTGCTGTTTGCCATCGCGCTGCTAGCGCTCTACTTGCTGGATGCCGTTCTTGGCATCCTGTTCCGCACCAGGAGCCCATCATGACGCTGACTCGACAGGCCCTGCTGGCCAGCCTCTGCCTGCTGGCCGCCGTCGGCGCCTATCTGCTGACTCCGCGCCAATTGCTGGCGGATCTGGAACCCGTCAATCTCGAACAGATGGTGCCACAACAGTTCGCCAACTGGCGCGCCCTGCCACAAAACGACGACGTCATCACGTCGCCGGAGCTGGAGGCTGTGATTAAGGCGGTGTATGCGCAGACGCTGTCCCGCGTGTACAGCGATGAGCATGGTAATCGGGTGATGCTGGCCATCGCGTACACCCGTGACCAAAGCGATAACGCCGGTACCCAGTCACATCGACCGGAGATCTGCTATCCGGCACAGGGCTTCCAGATCCGCAGCAAGCAGACCGGACCACTAAACCTCGATTTTGCAGCTGGTTCCGCAGTGCGCATGGTGGCAGTGAATGGTAGTCGTATCGAGCCATTGACCTACTGGCTAATGATTGGTCATGACCGGGCTGTGAGTCACTGGGATGTCAAACGCTGGCAGATCGCCTATGGTCTGCGCGATCAGATCCCAGATGGACTGATTTTCCGTGTCTCGGTGATCAGTGACGACATAGAACATGGTTTTGCGGTGCAGCAAGCATTTTTACAGCAGTTGTTCACCGTACTCTCGCCGGCGGCCTTGCGTCGTTTGGCGGGCCTAGATGATTAACCGGGGGAGCTCGTGTTGATAAACCGCTTTGCTCGACTTGTACTGCCACGCACTGACGGCCTACGTTGGCCTGTGCTGCTGGCCGCGTTGCTGATCGCCATGCTGTGTGGCGTGGTGGTCAGCCTGGGCGTGCCGCTGCTGAGCTTTGCGCTGATCGGCGGCATCATCGCCGCCTTCATGCTGCTGCTGAGCGCAGACAATATGTTGTATGTGTTGGCCATCTCAGTGACGCTGGTGATTGGTCAACTGATGTATTTTGCTGGTATTAACCAGGCGCTCTGGTTGCCTTATGGCCTCGGCCTGCTGCTGTTTTTCCAGCTGCCGGGCGCCTGCGAGGCGCGGCTGCGCGCCGGCACGGCGGCCCAGCCGGTGCCGTTTATCGGCTGGTTTTATGTGTTCATGCTGTCCATCGTGTTGTCGGTGGTGATTAACCTGCCCAACCCGCTGCAGGTGGTAGTGGGTAGCAAGAATCTGATTGCGCTGTGGAGTGTCTACCTGATTATCGCCCTGGGGGCCGTTCATCAGGAGCGGGTCGAGAAGCTGTTCAGCTGGTTGTTTCCGTTGGCTGTGCTGCAGTTGCCGTTTGTGCTCTACCAGTACTTTATTGTCGCCGCCGGACGCAGTAACCGTGGTGGGCGTGCGGGCATCTCGTGGGATGCTATCGTGGGCTCCTTTGGCGGTGATCCCAGTGGTGGCGGTGCAAGCTCGGTAATGGCCTTTTTCTTAGTTGCCGCCGTGTTATTTAGTTTCGCGCTATATCGTAAAGGCGTTATAACATGGTGCCATATGGCTGCGATTTTAGCCATAACACTGCTCAGTATTGGTTTGGCAGAGGTGAAGATAGTTGTCATTTTGCTGCCGATAGGTGTGCTGCTAATCATGTTGCCGGAGTTACTGCAGCGACCCTTTATGGCTCTTTCCTCGCTGGTTGTGGTGCTCGGTATGATGATAGGCGTGCTGTATCTGTACGACAGCCTGCACTATGCCGAGGCGGGCTACCAATCCACCAGTTTTGGTGATCTGATAGATAAGTCGTTTGGTTACAGTCTCGATCCGAATTACCTCAACCCGGAAACGGGAGAAATTAGCCGTGTCGGTGCGCTGATCCTCTGGTGGAATGACGGCATGGCTGCCGACCCAGTCCGCGGTTTGTTTGGTTATGGTCCTGGTGCGAGTCGAGCGATCAGTTCGGTAGCAGTTGGAGAGGTGGCTGAGCGTTACTCCTTCTTTATCGACCGCTCTGCGGCCTGTCAGCTGTTGTGGGATCTCGGTCTGTTGGGATTTCTGACTTTTATGGGGGTCATGGTTTCTGCAGCCGTGACCGCCTATCGGCTGGCCAAGAATAAACTGCTCAGTGCGACTACGACAGCGTTGCTGCAAACCTGCGTTGCTTTGCTGGTAGCAGATATCATCTTTCTCCCTTATTCCCGAGATTTGCTCGAGCATCCGGCGCAAGGCTTTTTGGCTATGGCGATATTGGGCTATGTCGCCCTGACATATCAGACCTATCGGGAGGTGGTGTAAATGTCTGCACCGGTTCATGACAATCCCTACTCTGGCAGCCGCTTTAAGCGCAGCTTGCTGCACTTCTTTAGCGGCAAGAGCATCGTGGCCGTCATTGGTGTATTAAATCTGCTACTGCTTGTAAGGGCCTTGCCAAAGGATCAATATGGTATCGCAGTCTCGCTAATTGCGTTCTTTGAAATCATTCAGCTGATTACTAATTTTGGCTCGTTTGCTGCGGCCTATCGTTATATCCCGGAATTGCGTGCCACGCAGCGCAATCACGCCCTGTTCCGTTTCTCTGTGCTGTTGATGGTATTTCGTTTTATTACGCTGCTGATGTCGGTTGCAGTAATTTATCTGTTTGCTGCCCAGATCGCTGAATATATGGCCGTTGCAGAGTGGGTGGTGATACTGCAATGCTACCTATTAGTGATTTTGTTTGAAGGCATGTCACGCTTTGTCGATGTGTTTTTTGATTCTTTACTGTTGCAGGGCAAATCACAAGTCGGTGTGATATTTCGCAATGGGTTGCGATTGTTAGGCGTTGCCGTCTTGGGGTTTATGTTGTCGATGGCGCAAGGATTTAATCTTGATGTTTGGATTAAGATTGAATTAGTGGCCAGCATCTCAGGATTTATTCTGGTTGGCAGCATGTTGTTCCGCTCGCTGTATATCTACAAGCAGTCTGGTATTCGCGACGATCATATCGATTATGCCCGTATTCGGACCTATTGTATCCCGTCCTTTGTTTCGCAGTTGCTGGGTGGTGTGCAAGGTCCGGATATTGTCAAAGTCATCATTATGAAACTGACCGACGCCATTCAAGTGGGCGCGTTTGGCTTCGCTGCTTCGATTAATGGCATGTTACAGCGTTATTTGCCGGCCTATTTATTGATTGGTCTGGTCAGGCCGCTTTTTGTATCGGCAAAGTCCGGGAAAAGCCATCAAGAGCTAGTGGCGATGGCCACGTTATTATTCAAGATTAATATCTTTATTCTGGCGCCGATATTTGCGGTTGTGGTTGCTGAAAATTCACGTGTGGCCTCTTTGCTCTCCGGTGGCAAGTTCCCTGAAGCCGGGATCTATCTGGTGTTTCTGATCATGCTGCTGGGATTTCAGTTATTACACACCGTTATGGGCTTATTAGCGTTGGCCGTCGAGGAGAGCATTGCCGGATTCTGGGGCTCGGCTTTGGGGGGCGCGGGATTGTTTATTGGTATCGGTGGTTATTTTATTGGGGGGCAAATTGCCCTGTGTGCCGGCATGATTGTCAGTGAAGTCATCTGGTGCGTGGTAATGCAGCGTGCTCTGCATCGACATCGGGTCGGTTTTTATATCCGCGGAATGGACATGTATAAGATGCTGATCGTGACGGCCCTTGCTACGGCTATCGGCATGGCACTGGAGCGAGTAATTCCCAGCAGCACGGGTTCTGACATCTTGTCATTATCACTGATCTCATCATCGGTGGTGATAACCTACCTGATTTTTTTGACCTGGTTGAAATTTTTTGATGAATCAGAACGGGGATTCATCAATAAGGCGTTACCAAAACCAGTGTTTGTTTGGTGAAAGGGAGAATGGATATGGAACTGGTTGAAAATAAAAGCTTCAAGGCGACTATTAAAAAAAATATTCAGGCTGTTCCATTCGTTTGGAACATGTACTGGGGTACCAAGCAGCAACTGTTGCGTATAGCGATCTTATTGCGCGGTTATGGCTATGATATTCGCTGTACTTACAAGTCGATGTTCTGGGCTCCGCAGCAATATGACATTCGCAGCCTCTGCGCAGAATTAATTTTTCAATTTCATAAATTGGAAAAAGGCTTAGTCATGCCGGGTGAACCAAGATTGTTTGGTTTAGACCCGGCAAATGCCACGATGAATATCCTTGAAAAACACGGCGACGCTATCCTTTCTGCCGATGTGTATCTATTCCGGGCCGCGATGGCCACACTGATCGCCTATCGAGACAAATTGGTTGATTACAAGCTCGATGCCAAGGATCAGATTACATCTCGCCTGCAACGCTTTCTCGCCGCACGCCAGGTTGCCATCACGCCGGAATTAACGACCCCTCATTCCCTACCGGCGCTGTTGGCGCAGACCGATGCCAGCGTCATGTTCGATAACCTGGCCAAGGCGCGCCGCAGTGTGCGGGCATATAAACCTGATGTTGTGCCTCAGGATATTCTGCGGAAGGCGATTGCAATGGCGCAATTATCACCATCAGCCTGTAACCGACAGCCATCCAAGGTCTATTTGATCTCCGATGCGGAGAAAAAAGCACAGTTTCTCAACCTGCAAAATGGAAATCGTGGCTTTGGCCACCTAGCTCCCCATATTGCAGTTTTGACCACGGATGAGCGCTGTTATTTTAATGCCATGGAGCGGCACGAACCCTATATTGATTCCGGCATGTTTGCCATGAGTTTTATTCTGGCGCTACGTACTTTTGATGTTGGCACGTGTTGCCTTAACTGGTGTGTGACATCAAAAACGGATATCCAGGCTCACAAGATGCTGAATATCGCTGACTCAGAACGGATCTCGATGGTGATATTGCTAGGCTTTATTCCTGATGACTGCCAGGTTCCTCGTTCTGTGCGTCGTGATATTGACAATGTTTTAATTGATTTGGGCTAATAGCTATGTCGACGTTTATTGATGATCTGAAGGTCTATCGTGAGGGTCTTTTTGCTCAAGGTTTTTGGGCGTTACAGATATATCGATTTGGCCATTTACGTTATCGTTTTAATTCAAAGATAATTCGGATTCCATTAGGCGCTATTCATTTGGTGCTATCGAAATTATCTGAGCTTTTTTTTGGTGTTTACATTGGCGTTTCAGCAAAAATTGGTAAGGCGCTTGTTATCGAACACTTTGGCTGCATTATTGTGCATGGCGACAGTGTAATTGGTGATAACTGTGTTATTCGCCAAGGTGTAACTATAGGCAATAAAAATATGGATGACCCGCACGGTGCCCCCGTGCTCGGGAATAATGTGAATGTTGGTGCCGGAGCGAAAATAATCGGTCGGGTGCGTATCGGTAATAATGTTGATATCGGTGCCAATGCGGTAGTGATAAAAGATGTGCCAGACAATGTGGTTGTGGGCGGAGTTCCAGCACAGATACTTAAACAGAAGGATATGTAAATGGTGAATATTTATTTGGCTGGCCAAAATAATTTTGGCAACCGTGGCTGCGAAGCCTTGGTTCGTTCAGTCTCATCGCTGATTGGCACTGCATTACCAGCGGCCACAATTTATTGTCCAACGTATGCCAAGGAACTTGATGCTGCGATGTGGCCATCACATTCGGAGTCGGGGATTAATTTTGTTCCGGCTCCGCCGTTTCCCAGCAAACTCAAGTGGTGGTCCCGCGGGTGCCGTTTATTACCTTTTGTAGAAAAAATGGGCCGTCCCGATTTTAATCTTGATCCTGTTTCATCATCCTTGATGGATAAAACAGACGTGCTGATTATGACGGGGGGCGATGTCATTTCTCTGGATTATGGCGTGCCCTCACTTTATGAGTGGGCCGGTTTTGTCGAACAAGTCAAGCGCCGTGGCAAAAAAACCATGTTTTGGGGTGGTTCAATCGGGCCATTTCATAAGAAACCCCACGTTGAACGGGAAATGGTCAATCACCTTCGCGGTTATGATGCTATTACCGTCCGCGAGTCCGAAACCGCTGCTTACTTGAATAAAATTGGCGTGAATAATTTTATTCAAGTAACCGACCCGGCTTTTGTTTTAAAACCTGAAGCCGTCAATCTGGATGAATTTTTGCCGGAAGCCGTGAATGGCGTGATTGGTATTAATGTCAGTCCTCTGATCCGTGGTTTCCGGGATAGTGAAGCCTCACAAACTGCGCTGGATAATGACGTTGCCGTGTTTGCCAAAGAACTGGTGGAAAAACACGGTTATGGTGTGATTTTGTTGCCGCATGTCGGGCCGTTGGATGGTGGCGCCAAGAATAGCGACTACCACTATATGAAGGGATTAATGGATCGCTATGGTTTGAATGACCCGCGAATTCGTATTCTGCCGCCAAATTTCAATGCTGCTCAGTTGAAATATGTCATCTCGAAATTGCGTTTCCTGATCGCCGCACGTACCCACGCGACGATCGGGGCATTCTCCACTATGGTGCCGACTATCTCGATCGCTTACAGCGTCAAGGCCAAGGGCATCAACAAGGATCTGTTCGGTGATACCCGTCTGGTGCTGGATACCCCCAAGGTGTCGTTGCAGACGCTGCGCGACAGCCTGGCATTGCTCGAGCGAGAAGAAGATGACATCCGTCATCATCTGGAAAGCGTGATGCCGGAGTGGAAGCGTCGTGCTGCGCTCTCGGCCCAGGTGCTTGCCGACATGCTGCAGGGCTAATGTCATGATCAAGGTCAGTGTCATCATCAAGGCCCTCAACGAAGAGGCGCACATCGCCCGAGCCATCGAGAGCGCGTTGCGCGCCGTGGCCGAGGTGGGCGGCGAGGTCATACTGGCCGACTCCCTGTCGACCGACCGTACGGTGGAGATAGCGCGCGGTTACCCTGTAGGCATCGCCCAGCTGTTGCATCCGCAGGATCGCTGCTGCGGCGTCGGGGCCCAGCTGGGTTTCCAATATGCCAAGGGGGAGTTCGTCTACATTCTAGACGGTGACATGGAACTGCAGCCCGCCTTTTTGGCGCAGGCGCTGGCCATGATGGCTCAGGATCCGACGTTGGCGGGGATCGGTGGCCGGGTGCGTGAATGCAACCTGCAGAGTCTGGAGTATCAGGCGCGGCAGGAGCGGGCACCGGTCAACCTGCAGGCTGGATTTGTCGATCGTCTGGATATGGGCGGGCTCTACCGGCGCAGTGCACTGGAACAGGTTGGCTTCTTTACTAACCAGAACCTGCATGCCTACGAGGAGTTTGATCTGGCCGTGCGTCTGCGGGCATTAAACTACCAGCTCTATCGGCTGGATCAGCATGCGGTGGACCACCATGGCCACACGCTGCCGGCCTACTTGCTGTTGCGCAAGCGCTGGCATAACCGTTATTTGTGTGGGCTGGGTGAGGTACTGCGTGGGGCTGTGGGTCAACCGCACCTGAGGTTGGTGCTCACCGACCTGCATGAGTTTTGGCTCTATCTGAGTGTCATGGGGTGGTGGCTGGCGCTGCTCGGACTGGTGTGTGCCGGCTGGCTATTTGCTGCATTGGCGCTATTGGCGTTGCCGGTGGTTGGCATGGTCGCCAAAAAGAACTCCTTGCTGCAAGGCTGCTACTCGGTGGTGTCTTGGAATCTGTATGCCGCCGCAACATTACGCGGCTTTCTGGCGACACCTAAGCCGCCTGCGTCACCGGTGGCAGCACAACTACTACTGGTTCCGCCGGTCTCTAGGCCTGCCGAATAATTAAGGGGTTTTATTATGCGAAAGGGATGGATGACTTATACCGTGATGAGCGTCGCTGTCGCACTGGTTCTGTGTTACGTCTTGGTGTTGAACAACGATACCGCCAAGCTGCTGCCTATAGAGGCCCAAATGCTACCGATCACAAGTGCCGGTGGGGATCTTATTACGGAGGCAGAGTGGCTGCCTGTTAAAGATGTGGATCTGAACATTGCGGCCGGTTCAGCACTGGATTTTTCGGCGCTGCCTGGGATCCAATCTTTGGATGCCAGCAAGGCGTTGCCGGTGCAGAATGGTCAGTGGCTGACACCGGATGGTAGCGAACCCGCCCGTTTACATTGCGCATCGTTGGCGCTCTATCCGACATCCGGCAGCTTTCCCAAATCCGGCAGCACTGCTGAGACCTTTGCGCATCAGCTGAAGATGCATGGCTATAACCTTGTGCGCTTTCACTACGTCGATGCCACCCTGATGACCAAGCGGCTGCAGGATTTCGATTACGATCCGGTGCAGAAAGACAACTGGTACAGCCTGCTGGCGGCGCTGAAGAAGGAGGGCATCTACTGGATCATGGATGCGATGACTTCAGAAAATGGCGCCATCGGTAATGTGCAGCCCCATCGCTGGGTCAAGATGCACGATTTGAAACTCCGCCTCTATTACGATTCGGTGGCTCAGCAGCACTGGCGTGATCTGGTGCGGACTCTGTTGGCTGAGGTCAACCCGTATACCGGCATTACACCGATCGAGGATCCGGCTCTGGTCGGCATCATCACCGTCAACGAAGGCGGATTGAACTATCTGGCGACGCTGCGTGGCAGTTGGCCCGCAGCATTGCAACCTGGTTTCAATGACTGGTTGCGCAAGCACTACGCCAGCCGCGAGGCACTCGCCGTGGCATGGCCGGATCTGGCGTCCGACGAGCTGCTGGATGGCAGCACAGTGAGAATGCCGGCTGCGCTGCGCGAGGTGTCGCCTCGGATGGCCGACTTCCAGCGTTATATTGCCGAGCTGGAGATCCAGACCAATGACTGGATGACGCGCTACCTGCGCAGCCTGAACTATGCCGGTGTCATTTCGGCACACGACAACTGGCTCTCGTCCCAGGCCGATGCGGTGCGAGGTCAGCTGGGCTGGGTGGATATGCACAACTATCAGGACCTGTCGCTGTCATTCGACCCAGGGGCCAAGATTGAGCAGTCCAGCAGCATCAGCAATTTTGGCCGCTATCTGACGTTTATGGCGGCGGCGCGTCACCAGAACAAGTTGTTCTCGGTGACGGAATTCGGTCAGCCATTCTGGAACCGCTACCGTTTCGAGTCCGGCTTGCTGCCGCCGACGCTGGCCCGCTTTCAGGGCTGGGGCTTTGCGTGTCAGCATGCCGAGCCGGCCATCGACCCCTCCTACCAGCAGCCCTATGCCCGCAAACATGCGCTCTACCCTTATGGCATCGGCATGGATCCGGTCACGCGCGCCGGCGAAACACTGGCGGCGTTAATCATGGCCCGCGGCGACGTGTCACCGTCACCGAACCTAGTGTTGTATGACCAGACCAGCAGCAATGCCATGAGTGGCGCAGGGGTCTCGGTGGCGGGCAAAGATGTGACCTCGCTGGCGTGGATGACCGGACTGGCGACGGCGACCGCCAAGGCGTCGATTCCCGAGCAGGTGCTGGCGTTTGCACCGAATGGCGCGACAAATGCCTCCGGGCTGACCCAGCTCGTCAGCACCATCACCAACAGCGCGGACAGTCGCTTGCAACGCAACTCCACGCTGTTGCGTCAACAGGGCATCCTCGATGGCAGCAACAAGACTGAAGTGGATGCCGGTCTGATCCAGGGCGATACCGGCGAGTTCGTGCTCGATCAGCCTCAGGGCCAGTTCCGTCTGATGACTGAACGTACCGAGGCGCTGGCCGCTAATCGTACGGTCTCGGCAGTGGCGTTGTCGCGGTTGACGGTGAACCAGGTCTCAGCACCGGCCCTGGTGGCGGCCAGTGCGCTGGATGGCCAGCCGCTGGCGAGCAGCAAGCGCATCCTGCTGATTTTGGCCTCGGATGCCCAGAACACCGGCATGTTGTTCACCGATGCGGAGCGGCGTGAACTCGCTAATCTCGGCACCTTGCCAGCACAGATATTGCACACCCGTGCCGATCTGTTGTTGCAGGTGGCCAATGGCAAGGCGTTCCACCTCTATTCGCTACACCTCAACGGCAGCAAGGGCGATACCTTGCCGCTACAGGCGTCTGACAGCGCACTGACGTTTACCCTTGACAACGGAGCCCTGAGCCATGGCCCGACCACCTTTTTCCTGCTGGAGGCAACAGAGTAATGAGCAAGAAACGAGTACTGCACCTGATCAATGGCGAGTTTTACTCGGGTGCGGAGCGGGTACAGGATCTGCTGGGGCTGCGCCTGCCGGAGCTGGGTTATGAATGCGGCTTTGCCTGCCTCAAGCCTGGTAAGTTCCCCGACTGTCGAGTATCCCAATTGAGCCCTATTTATGCCATTTTGATGCGTTCACGCTTCGATCTGTCGCCAGTCAAGGCGGTGGCTCAACTGATCGAGCAGGAGGGCTATCAGATACTGCATACCCATACGCCGCGTGCAGCACTGATCGGCCGCTTTGCAGCCGCGCGGGCCGGAGTGCCGATGGTGCACCACGTCCACAGTCCGACGCGTCGCGACACCGAGAGCCGGATGCGTAATATGTTGAACACCGCCATCGAAAATCTCAGCCTTTCTCGGGTCAGCCGTCTGGTGGCCGTTTCCCACAGCCTGCAGGATTACCTGCGGGAGTGTGGTTTCGCCGACAGTCGTATCGGTGTGGTGCCCAACGGTGTCCCCGTGATGCGGCAAGCCTGCGATTGGCAGTCGCCCAGTGGTGAGTGGGTCATTGGCATGGTGGCGTTATTCCGGCCACGCAAAGGGCTGGAAGTGCTGCTCCAGGCGATGGCGTTGCTGCGCGCGGCTGGCCAGCCGGTGCGTTTGCGGGCGGTGGGGGGGTTTGAAACCTCAGCCTATCAGCAGGAAATACTGCAACTCAGCCGCAGCCTGGAACTAGACGGTGCCATCGATTGGGTTGGTTTTACGACTGATGTACCGGCTGAATTTGCCCACATGAACGCGTTCGTACTGCCAAGTCTGTTTGGTGAAGGGCTACCGATGGTTGTGCTGGAAGCTATGGCCAGCGGGGTGCCGGTGATCAGTACGGCAGTGGAAGGCATCCCCGAAGTGCTGGGTCAAAACGAGTCCGGTATTGTGGTCGCGCCGAATGACCCGCAGGCACTGGCCAAGGGGGTGCAGTCGTTGATCGCGATGGGAACCCAGGCTGCGCAGCTTGCCCATGCTGGGTTTGTGCGGCAACGCGATCACTATTCAGACTTGGCGATGGCCCGCGGTGTGGCCTGCATCTATGACGAGGTTTTGCAATGAGCAACCGTATCACACTGTTTGGTGTGCAAATCGATGTGCTGGATCGCCAGCAGTCTGTGGCGCGTCTTGCCGCCTGGCTGGCCGCGCCCGAGCGCCAGTGCCGCTATGTGGTGACGCCGAATGTCGATCATATCGTCAAACTGGAGAGTCAGCCGGCATTTCGTGCGGCCTATCAGCAAGCGGCCATGGTGGTCGCCGATGGTTGGCCTGTGGTCTCTGCCGCGCGCTGGTTGGGCAAACCGCTTCCGGAAACTGTGCCAGGCAGCGATCTGGTGCCAAATTTGTTCGCTTACATGGCTGGCAAGGCGAGCGCTCCCCTGACGGTTTACCTGTTGGGCGCCGGGCCAGGGGTCGCCGAACGGGCGGCCGTGCGCATTGAGCAAACCTATGGACAGGTACGGGTCGTCGGCTGTTACAGTCCGGCTTTTGGATTCGAAAAAGATGCCGCTGAATGCGATGCCATCTGTCAGCGTATCGCCGTGTCTGGCGCTGATCTGCTGGTGCTTGGCCTGGGTGCTCCTAAACAGGAGTTGTGGGTGCATCAATATGCCTCACGGCTGCCAGTCAAGGTGGCTCTCTGTGTTGGTGCTACTATCGATTTTCTGGCTGGTGAAAAACCTAGGGCGCCAAATTGGGTGCGTAAGGCTCGGCTGGAGTGGTGCCACCGCATGCTGTCCGAACCTCGGCGCCTGGCCAAGCGCTATGCCCACGATGCACTGGTCTTTCCGTGGTTGTTTTGTAAAGAGCTGTTGTTGAAAAACAGATAGTGGGTGTGATGTGCCAAGAAATCATATATAGCTGCAAGGAGGCGTTATGAGATTAGGATTTATAGATGCACTTCGGGGATTGGCTGTTATTGGCGTTTTAATTCAGCATCTTGCAATTCATTATTATCGTGATCCAAGTATTTCCTTGCTACAGCACGATGTCATAAAGATGATATTTGTTGATTTTATTGACTTGGGCCGTTTTGGTGTCGTGCTGTTTTTCATGATTAGTGGGTTCGTTATTCCGTATAGTTTTTCCGGAACCTCACCGGTAGCACGTTTTGCAGTTTCTCGTTTTTTTAGATTATATCCAGCATTTTGGTTTGGTCTGGCGGTTGCTATTTTGGTGGATTATGTTTTTTTAGGTGTAAATTATCCATTCAAAACTGTTCTCGCAAACATCACTATGCTGCCCAAGGTTTTTGGTGGTAAAGAAATATCTGGTGTGTACTGGACATTATTTATTGAAATGATGTTTTATGGCATGTGTGCCGGCTTGTTTGTTTTAAATGTTTTAAAAAATTGGGTAGTTGTCGCAGGGCTGGTCTTTTTGTTTGCGCTCATGGGGCCTTGGGTTATGTTAATCAACGCATTGTTGCATACCCATCTCCCTGCACAGTTCTTGTCATTTCATCTTTCGTTCTTATTCCTTGGTTTCTTGCTGAGAATGGCTTTCTATGATGAAGCCTCAAGTGATGACAAAAAACATCTTCAATATGTTGCTATGGCTCTCGTTGTATTCCAGATAATTTCAGCCGCTATTGCTACTGGTGTCTTTTTTGCAGTAAAGCCAGGTGTATTTAGTCCATATGATGGTATCGGGGTCGTTATTTCTTATCTATTGGCGATGGCGCTATTTTTTTTGACGATAAAGAACAGGACTTCACTTGGCGGATTTTGGCAAAAAATGGGCGACATTAGTTATTCCATGTACTTGTAGCACACACCCGTTTGTATTGTTTTCATCGCTTTGCTTGGGCCGATATCCACATGGTTAACAGTGTTGCTATCAATAGTTGTTTCAATTCTTATTTCTAGATTTTCATTTATATTAGTTGAGATTCGATTCCAGCTATTTGGTAAAAAACTCATGTGTCTCTTTAACACTGAGAGTACAAAAAACACTAATAATAACTTCTAATTAAATGTAATAATAACAAGGATTTATATATGATTCAGGCACGAATGCATATCTACCCTGTCATTATGGCTGGTGGAAACGGTTCACGCCTTTGGCCTCTTTCTCGCACCTTATACCCTAAGCAGTTTCTTAAACTCGATGGTGATCTCACTATGTTGCAGTGCACAATTGACCGTTTAAAGGGTTTATCGTGTGCGAACCCGTTGGTTATCTGTAATGAAGAACACCGTTTTGTCGTTGCTGAGCAGCTGCTGCAACTCGATAAACTGGCTGGCAATATCATTCTCGAACCTGTGGGGCGCAATACAGCACCTGCTGTTGCTTTGGCGGCATTAACAGCCATTAAATCGGGCGAAGATCCACTATTGTTAGTGCTAGCTGCTGACCATGTCATTAAAAATGTTGCTGCTTTTCAGCAAGCAGTGACCACGGCACAGCCTTTGGCCCAAGCTGGTAAGTTGGTGACATTTGGCATTGTGCCGGTTGCGCCAGAAACCGGTTATGGCTACATCCGCCGTGGCCCTGCTGTGACAGACTTATCTTCTGCATTCCAAGTAGCAAGCTTTGTTGAAAAACCAAATCTTGCTACCGCGCAAGCGTATTTAGAATCAGGTGAATACTACTGGAATAGTGGCATGTTTTTATTTAAAGCCAGTTGCTATATAGCTGAGCTGAAAAAATTCCGTCCTGATATTTTAACTGCTTGCGAAAACGCGCTTGCAAATATCACCCCAGATATGGATTTCATCCGTGTGGATAAACAAGCATTTATTGCATGCCCTGATGACTCTATTGATTATGCGGTAATGGAAAAAACGGCTGACGCAGTCGTTGTGCCGATGGATGCGGGTTGGAACGATGTCGGTTCGTGGTCATCGTTGTGGGAAATTAATAGCAAAGACGCTAATGGTAACGTGGTAAATGGCGATGTTTTATCGCATAACAGCAACCGCAATTATGTGTTTGCAGAATCAGCATTAGTAGCCACAGTTGGTGTGGAAGATCTTATTGTTGTGCAGACAAAAGATGCCGTGCTTGTTGCTTCGCGCGATCAAGTGCAAGACGTTAAAAAGATTGTAGAGTCGATTAAGACTGCTGGTCGTCAAGAACACCATATTCATCGTGAAGTCTATCGCCCTTGGGGTAAATTCGATTCGGTTGATGATGGCGCCCGTTATATGGTCAAACATATTTCGGTGAAAGCAGGTGAAAGACTCTCGCTGCAAATGCACCATCATCGTGCAGAACACTGGGTCGTTGTTTCTGGCACAGCAAAAGTAACTCGTGGTGAAGAAACATTGCTATTGACTGAAAATCAATCAGTCTATATTCCGCTGGGTATGAAGCACTCTCTTGAAAATCCTGGCAAAATTCCGTTGGAATTGATTGAGATCCGCTCTGGGTCCTATCTGGAAGAGGATGATATTGTTCGTTTTGAAGATCGCTACGGACGTGTGTAACTGACAGCTACGTATAAAAATATCGGGAGAGAAAAAAGTGTCGGGAAAACTAAATTGCTTTAAAGCTTATGACATTCGTGGCCGCTTGGGCGACGAATTGAATGTTGATATCGCATATCGCATTGGTCGTGCGTTTGGTGAATTACTTAAGCCTAAAACAGTGGTTGTGGGTGGCGATGTTCGCTTAACCAGTGAAGAGTTAAAAGCGGCCACCGCGAATGGTTTGCAGGATGCTGGCGTTGATGTGTTAGACATTGGTCTGTCAGGCACGGAAGAGATCTATTTTGCCACATTTCACTTAGGGGTTGATGGTGGCATCGAAGTGACAGCGAGCCATAATCCGATGGATTATAACGGCATGAAATTAGTGCGTGAAGGTGCTCGTCCTGTGAGTGGTGACACTGGCTTGCGTGATATTGAAGCGTTAGTGGCAGCCAACCAGTTTGCGCCCGTGTCAGCCGATAAGCGTGGTTCATACAAATCAATTTCGGTCATGGATGCTTATGTTGAGCATTTGATGAGTTACATCAAACTAGCTAATTTCACACCACGGAAATTGGTGGTAAACAGCGGCAATGGGGCGGCAGGCCATGTTATTGATGCATTAGAAGCACAATTCAAAGCAGCCAACATGCTGGTTGAATTTATTAAAGTGCACCATGCGGCTGATGGTAATTTCCCTAATGGTATTCCTAACCCGCTATTGCCTGAATGTCGCCAAGACACCGCCGATGCAGTAAAACTGCATAAAGCAGATATGGGGATCGCATTTGACGGTGACTTTGACCGCTGTTTCTTATTCGACAATGAAGGTGGTTTTATTGAGGGCTATTACATTGTCGGTTTGTTAGCGGAAGCATTCTTGCAAAAGCAGGCTGGTGCAAAAATCATTCATGACCCACGTTTATCATGGAACACCATTGAGGTGGTGAATGCCGCGGGTGGTGTGCCTGTTATGTCAAAAACTGGCCATGCCTTTATCAAAGAGCGTATGCGTAAAGAAGATGCGGTATACGGCGGCGAGATGAGTGCGCATCATTATTTCCGTGATTTTGCCTATTGTGACAGTGGCATGATCCCATGGTTGTTAGTGGCTGAACTATTGTGCGTGAAAAAGTTGTCACTAAAACAATTGGTGGCTGATCGTATGGCTGCATTTCCAGCATCAGGTGAGATTAATAGCGCTATTGCTGACCCTGCAACAGCGATAGCTCGTGTGCGGGCAGCGTATGAGAAAGATGCCCTTGTGGTGGATGAAACTGATGGTCTGAGCCTTGAGTTTGCTGCATGGCGCTTCAATTTACGCAGCTCAAATACAGAGCCTGTCGTGCGCTTAAACGTTGAATCTAGAGCCGATGTTGCATTAATGACTGAAAAAACGGAAGAGTTATTGGCACTTTTGAGAAAAAGACAATAACAAAGTGACTGTGGTTCTCGGTCAGCTAGTTTTGTTGAGTGTACTGAACAATCTAGATTCGAATCGTCCAAACCATTAAATAGTGTTTAGCTAATGAAGCCAGGAGGTGACCTATTAAGAGGATTTAAGCTAATTTTCAAATTTTCATTATAGAATAATATATTTAAAATCAACGAGATAAGGTTTGAGTTCGTTTGGAGCTGTTTATTTGTTGATAAATGAGTCCCGGATCATTAAAATCTATTATTCGTAAATACTGTAATTTTAAGTAAATATAAATTAAATAGTGTTTACTTTTACGGTTGCTTTAATCGAGTATTTTCAAGTAGCAATCAACCTTCAAGGAGAATTATATGAATATTTTGGTGAAGAGTACGGTAGCATTGATGTTGCTAATGGGTATTGGTGCTACTAATGCAGCCACTGTTACATCAACAGTTATTGATGGAGATACTACATTTGTAGCTGGACATTTTGGGAAAGATCTTAGCGATTCGTCTAATGTATATACTTTTGATATCGGCGCACTTTCTAACTTTAATAGTATCGCTACATATTTAACTACCAAGTCAAACAATTTTTCAAGCCTGTACTTAACCCTGTTTAGTGGAACTACTCAAATTGCATCATCACTTGATCCGTTAAACCCGGGTGAATATGTTAAATTGGGGAATAGTAAATCATTAAATTGGTCAGTTTCAAATCTGGTGGCAGGTACTTACTCCATTCTAGTTTCTGGACAAACTAATGGTAAATCTGGTGGTTTGTATAGCCTAAACGGTACTATCTCTGCTGTTCCAGAACCAGAAACTTATGCTTTGATGGGGGTTGGTTTATTAGGTTTGTTGGCTGCTCGTCGTCGCAAAGCGATGGAGTCATAATCTGGAGTTAAGATGACATCTTTCTCGTGTAGGTTTCCATTTTTTGGAATTTAAAAAAGCCCATAATTATATGGGCTTTTTTATTTAACCCGGAATATTAATAATAATTTTTTATAAATAAATATTAATATAAACAAGAAATAACGAGACAACTATGCCTTCAAATCCGTTTGTTTTATATAGTGCGATATTGCTTTTAACTGCATGCATTACAGGTTTCCTGCTTGTTACTCATCAATGCAGCGACATTATCCTGTTGCGCAATGGTTCGGATGGTTAATGCTTTCATTTACTTTTTACAGCTTAGGGTATGGGATGGAATGGAACTAGCTTGCGGTTCATTATCGCAAGTAAAATTTTGGATAAACTTTGAATTTGTTGATGCCGTATTTATTCCCGCATTTAGCTTGGCAATGGCCTTTAGTTATCAACGTCATCGTAACCACCATTTAAATTCGTAGCATTATTACTATTGTTATCAGCGGCTACATTGATTATCCAGTTGGGGAACGAATATCACCATTTTAATTTTAGACCTATTAATTTTAAGCAAGTAGATACAATAACCATTAGTATGCTTGAGTTTGGTTTATGGTGTTGTTTTCATCTTGTTTATGTTAATTTGGCAGTTCTTATCACTATTGTTATCTTTTTTCATTGCTAGCTTACAACTCCCATTTTTTATCGGCATAAAATTGCCTTTATCATATGTAGGTATTTTATTTCGTGGGTTTGTTATCTGATTTTTTTATTATATTTTACGCCAGCTGGCGTTGATCTTACACCATTTGGTTTTATGATTTCTGGACCATTGTTTACTTATGGTTTATTCCGTTATCGGATTATTTATTTGACTCCAATTGCTCGTGATAAGATATTTGAAGAGTTTAGTGATGCGGTCTTAGTTGTTGATAAAAGACGTCGCCTCGTAGATTTTAATCATCAAGCTAAATTATGTACTAGTTCAGACATGAGCTGACAGTTACCGATTTTTAATGGGTATCTGTCAGATTAAATCTGGTTCAAATTCTTTTCTTCCCATATTTTTTTACCATCAATAAATGTTTCCATTGGCGTTCGGCCACAGCACATTTTTCCTTGATGGGTACGCTGATTATTGTAATAGCTCAACCAGATGTCCAGATCTGACTGAAGACTATCTAAATCACTGTACAGCTTTTTCCTGAATGTCACTTGGTAAAACTCCTGAAGGATTGTCTTATGGAGTCGTTCGCAAATACCGTTCGTTTGCGGGGACATTGCTTTTGTTTTTGTATGATCGATATCGTTAATGGCCAGATATAACTGGTAATCGTGCTGCTCAACTTTCTCGCAATATTCCGTGCCTCGGTCGGTCAATATTCGTAACACCGGAACATTCTGAATTTCAAAAAACGGTAATACGCGATCATTCAGTAAGTCAGCAGCTGTGATGGGCGTTTTCGTTGTATATAGTTTGCAATAAGCAACTTTGGAATAGGTATCGACGAACGTTTGTTGATAAATTCTTCCGACACCCTTTAGATTGCCGACATAAAACGTGTCCTGTGAGCCCAGATAACCTGGATGCATCGTCTCAATCTCGCCACAGACTTCATCATCCTGCTGTTTGCGTTCCAGCGCTGCAATTTGAGCGTCAGACAGCAATATACCGTCTTGGGCCACTTTTTGTTCCAGAGCCTTAAGTCGTTTTTTAAAGTTCTCTAAATCATGACGTAACCAGACTGAACGCACACCACTTCCAGAGATGAAGATGCCCTGTTTACGAAGCTCATTACTGGTTCGCTGTTGCCCATGTGCCGGATACTCGACGGCATAATTGATGACAGCTTGTTCTGTCGTATCGTCAGTGCGATTTTTTAAGTTGGGAACGCGCCGGGATTTATCAAGCAATGCATTGATACCACCTTCTTCGACCAGTTCTTTGTATCGATAAAAGGTGTCTCGGGATACGCCCATGACTTTACAGGCACGGGAAACATTGTTCAGCTCTTCTGCCAAATTTAGAAGACCGGCTTTGTGTTTAATAACGGGATTGTTACTATGGATCATGAGAGTTACCTCTAGGTTGTTTTGATTAAGGATTCGACACCCATATCAAAACCTGTAACTCTCTTCTTTTCAAACAGAAGTGTCAGATCAAGTCGCGACTAATACAGCTAATGTCAATCCTAAAACAACCGCACTTTTTTGATTAATCTCATATGTTTCTCTCCATTATTTACTAGTCAAGAATAAATCTTGAGAGTCCTTTTGTAGCAGTCTAAATCTATCGCTGTTTCGTTACTCATTCAAATTATAATTAACGAATACGTGTAAAATAATTACATATATTTAATTTGTTCTGAGTGCAAACGTAGTGAAACTTAATGCATGATTTCGTATGAGTTCATTTATGTTTGTTAAACATTCCTTTTGGCTGGATAACTGTCACTACTCATATTTAACCAGTTAAGGCAATAAGGGCTGAATGAGCCCCTTTTTGTTGGGGAACGTAAACAACAGATTTTGCGCAAGCTATTGCCTCCTTCGAACATGACAGTGGCTGAAGTTGTCATAACCGAAGGGATCGCGAGCAAACATTAAGAGTGGTTTGAATATTGTTGTTTAGCTTACGTAACTTCATTGGATTATAAAACCGTTCGATATAATCAAAGATCTGATCGTGCTTCTGTTCGGTTAAATACCGCTTTTGATTCACTCTTTCTCGTTTTAACAGCCCCAAAAAGCTTTCTGCTGCGGCGTTGTCATAGCAACTAACAGCACTCATGCTGGATACAATTTGTTGGTCTATTAAAAACGTCTGATATTCATGACTGGTAAATTGTGAACCCCGATCAGAATGCAACATCACTGTGCCTTTGTTCTTTTCTGCTATAGCGCCATGAGGACGGCTTGCATTACTAATTCTTTTTGCATCAAAGACTCATTGACCATCCGACCACCTGACGATGATATAAATCGAGTACGACAGCCAGATATAACCAGTCTTCACCAGTACGAATGTAGGTAATATCAGTGACCCATTTCTAGTTTGGCTCTGTGGCTGAGAAGTCACGTTCTAGATGATTTCTCATATGGACCGGACGAAGCTCTGACTTTCGATTACGCCATTGTTTGAGTGCGGGGATCCCAACAAGTTGATGGCATTTCATCAACCGAGCAACCCGATTCAAACTACAACGCTCGCCTGCATACACTAGCTCATTTCTGATCCGGGGGCCACCAAACACACCATCACTTTGGCGATGAATATCGGTAATTTTACGGGATAATCTGGCATTATCCTGAGCACGTTTACTCAGTTGTTGATTACGCCAAGCATAGTAGCCACTGGTAGAGACCTCGAGTAAATGACACATCATTTTGATCGGGAAAACATCGCGATAACGTTCGATCATGTGAAACTTCACTTGGGATTCTTGGCGAAGTACGTTGCTTTGACCATTTGAATCTACAGCCGCTTCGCTTAAAAAATCACGTTCTCTCTTCACTTCAGCAAGTTCCCGGTTTAATCGGGCAACCTCTTCATCTCGCGGCGAACCATTGCCTGGGACAGCAGTTTTATCGGGTTCAGAAAGCTCTTTGAGCCAACGTCTGAGTATGTTGTCATTTATCCCAAGTGTGAGTAATTGAATGGTTCGATTTTTGAACCAATGCAACTGCTTCTTGTTTGAATTCAGCAGAGTGCTTACGTCGGATATGCTTCATGGATGACCTCGTTTGGGTGGATTATCCACTCTTAACTAGGTGTCCATCAAATCGGGGTAAAACCAATGAGTTGATTAGTATTGAAATCAACCATCAAGACTTGCTAGCATTAATCAATGTAAACATTTAGAGCTGGATTGTTTTCATGCTCAAAAATGAGTTTGATATCATCGGGTAGGGTTCGACCTTGTGACAATTCGGGTAAGTTTTCAAGCGAGAAAAAATCTATCTCAGAAATTTCGATATTTGCTTTCGGCTCACCAGAAACTAATTCGCAGAGAAAAATCATCTTATAAATGTGAAATGGATATTTGGGTGTATAGGGATGCACATCTCTATCTTTAACAGCAATTAATCTTGGTTGGCGAACAACAAAACCCGATTCCTCAAAAACCTCACGGATCACACCTTGAGAAGGGGTTTCACATACATCAGCCCAGCCGCCAGGAAGAGTCCAGCCTAATATCAAGTTTGAAGTGCAACATTCATAGTGTGCGTTCATGGTAACTTCGCTCTGGGGTTATAAAGCCTAATCTTTTCCTCGGCCGCGTGTTTAATCTCTTGGCTATTGCATCGCAGTCCGCCTGCTTTAGCCATGACATACTGCTCTTTTTCGGCACGTATTGTCTGATCAAGCCATTGGTGTTTTCGTTTGTTCCCCGCTCCCACGAGTGATGGGGGGTCGCAAAGTAAAACGCTACGCCGGTGGCTTGTTCTATCACTTCGTATTGGTGAAATTCAGTACCGTTATCAGCGGTGATGGTCTTAAATTCTTTGCCTGAGCTCTGTATCAGTTCTATCACGCGGCGGTTCAGACTTTCCGTTGTCCGGTCATTCAATTGACCTATCAACGTATAACCAGTGGCTCGTTCTACTAACGTGACAATACAGTGTTTGCTACCACAGCCCATGACCGTATCTATTTCCCAATGGCCTATCTCGATACGTGCATCAACCGCTGATGGTCGTTCACTGATATGTCTTTTATTGCGTAAACGCCCGCGACTATCCTTACTCCGGTAGCGTTTCCGCCTTTGTTTCACTGCATGGCGTAGCTTTTGCCATAAGTGGCCACCACTCGCTTTGTCTGCCCAAATATACTGATAAATCGATTCATGGCTGACGATTTTGTAATGATGTCTCTTGAGAAATCCGACGATTTGTTCTGGGCTCCATTCCAGATTGAGTAGCATTTCAATTACGATGAAATCTTCAGGTTTTAACCTTTTATTTCGTCTTGAGCGCCTTCGTCTGGCTTTTGTTCGTCGTTGAGCTTTGCTTGGTCGATAATGTCCATCGGTTACCCAACAGCGGTTTCGGGAGAGTTCCCGACCAATGGTACTTCGATGTCGTCCCAGCGCTTTTGCTATCTGTGCGTTGTTCAGCCCTTGCTTTCTTAAGGCCGAAAGCATATATCTTTCAGCCTCGGTGAGTTGTTGATATTTCATAGTTCTTCACTTCTTGGTCGGAGCGAAGAAAACCATTATCACAGCTCACCGTTTTTAGCTTCTGCTGTGTTGCACTTAGTATATGAATCCGCCCAGCAACCGTCTTCACGTTCACGGACGAGTAGGATTTTGTTATTGCGAATAATACCGGCACGAACATCAATTTTAGGTGTTGGATAACCTGTTTCTGGAATGAGTAAGTTAGCAATTTTATCAATAGGCTTGTTGCTGATTTCAGCAAACATCTCGAATGCAATTTGTTGGATTTGATCAAATCGCTCCAGATCAAATTGATCTTTAGAATATGTATGACCAGCCTGACTAATTGCTTGTAACTTCTTAGCCCATTCTAGTTGTTTAAACATTTGTGCTCTCCAAGAAGCTAACTTCAAATTGTGCGGTGGCTGAAAGCCACATCCGACACTAAATTTTTGTTATGAGTTTATTGGTGCGATGCCGGTTGAATATAGGTTGTTTGTGCTTTGCCGTTTTCTTTTGATTTGTATAAACCTACATCGCCTCTTTGTAAAACAGAATGAATTGAATCGTATTCAGTTAATGATGTTAAACCAATGCTTAAACTAATTTTCAAATACTCTTGGCATGTTATATTTATTGTGTTGACTAAATCGAGACATGTTTGTTGGGTTGTGTTATTAAATATAATTAAAAATTCATCGCCACCATATCGTCCCAAATGGCCGTGGTCTAAAAGTAATTTTTTTGTTAAATTTACAGTTTCTTTCAGTATATGATCGCCGCTATGGTGACCGCCTTGATCGTTTATTGATTTAAAATTGTCAATGTCAAATAATGCCACATATATACCCAGTATTTCGTTTGATGCTAAAATGCCATCTAGTTTCTCTAATATAGCTCGTCGATTAAATATTTTTGTTAATTCGTCAGTTTCTGCAAAATGACGTAGTCGACCTAGAAGGTTATAGTTTTCTGTCATGTCACGAAAAACAAGAGCATATCCGATTTCTTTATCTGTTGAATTAAATAATAAACTTTTACTTATTTCATAATAGCAATCATCGGAGGTGAATTTTTGCGATGAATCATGTTTTTTATCTAAAAGGTGATCTAATTTAAGGTTTTTTATGGTTTCACCATAACTATTCGAGTTAAGAATGGGTATTATTTTTGTCGCTGCATGATTGAAGTCGACTAAAACCCCATCGTTATTGAATATTAACACACCATCTTGAAGGTTTTCTAAGACCCTTTCTCTTGCAATAGGAATGACTGTGTTAAATCTGAATTTTGATAAACCATAAAAATAGAACAAAGCAGAGAAAATAAAGCCAAATGGTGATGTATCCATGCCATATGGTGTTAGATTAAAGAAAAAAACCATATAGAAAACCCATGGAATTAATGAACCTAATAATATAAATGATGATCTGGCTCTCTGTTTTTTAGGTGCTAGACTCCAATTTATAACGTATAGATAGACTGATATTAAGAGTGCAATAAGATTGTAGAGAAAATGAAAATAATACCAAGGACCAAATGAATAGTTGCTAATCGCTAAACTGTCTACGTGTTGAATAGTTATGTTTTTTATTATTAAACTATGAAAGTCATTTGTTAAATCAATAGCTAGTGTCAAAGATGATAAGAATAGCAATATGAAATATATTCTAAATGGCGCATTAGCGTGATTTACATAACTATAAGATCCAAGGATGACAAAGGCCGGAATAAACGAAGCTCCTAAAAATTGAATATTTATCCAGAATTTAACTTGTTCAATTTCTATGCTTGCTAGTTCCATTGCATAACCAAAGCTGTAAATTGCTTCTGATGCCATTAGCCACGCGAAAAGAATAGATGTTATATGACTTCTTTTTTGCGTAGTCTTATGAGCTAGAGATACAAGAAGTAAGCTGGTTGCAATTAGTATCCAGCTATATACTGTGAATGAATTATACAGATACATATATATTCCAATAAGATGCATAACTTTTAATTAAACGGCGGCACGTAGTGCCGTCCAATGGGTGAAGTCCACGTCCAACTTTAAATTTTTGTTAGGTTTATTTACTGAACCACGTATTGAATCAAATTGGATTATTTGTCTAAAGGCATAACCATTTCATGCCATGACATATCACCATGATCAGATACTGACGGCTTGACGTATTTGAAGCCAAAGCGTTTATATAACCTGACATGTTTTTCTTTACACATAAGCTGAATTGAAGATTTATTTAGGCGTTTCATTCGCAACACGTAATTAGCTATTAAAATGGAGGCAAGCCCCAGCCCCTGATAGTCAGGATGAACGACGACAGACATAATCACGTTGTGTTTACCATCAGGATGATGTCCGATCAGTTCTTTTAATTCTTCATCAGACATTTGTGCATTGTCAGCACTCCCTGAATTGATAAAACCAGCGACTTCATTATTGATTTCAATAACCATGAAACCCATCGGATAGTTTTCAATACGGGTTTTAATTTTTTCTCTGGTAGCGGCTTCATCACCTTCGTATGAAATAGTTTCAATCTCAAAACAACGGTCAAGATCAGCAAGGCGAGGGGAGCGAATAATGTAATTTGAAAGTTGCATAGGAATAGACTTCTTTTTAAATGGACTATCAGATAACTAAAGAATTGAATAATTCAGTAACCTAACTTTTAATTAAACGGCGGCACGTAGTACCGTCCAGTGAGCAAAGCGAACGGGTTTGAATTAGTTGTTAGGTATGAACAAAGAAAGGTCATTTCTTATCAACAACCAAACTAGCTAAGTGGGACCACGGACGTTCAATTTTTACTGCGCCTGATTCAAACAACCGCGCCCTGATGATGAGCCGCTTTAGGTGTACACACTGACGGCGCTGATGGTTGCCGAAGATGTAATCAGTGCAGGCTTCAATTTGCCAAATCAACGTGAATTCATGTGTTGCGCGAGGCAACCCACTCGCAGGTAGTGAACAGCTAACACCACTGGACCATCAGATGAGCCGCTTTAAGGTTCGAATTCACCACCAACAATGACGCCGTTTTTATTACCTAACTTTTAATTAAACGGCGGCACGTAGTGCCGTCCAGTGAACGAAGTGAACGTGTTTGAGCGCCTTGTTAGGTAAAAGAACAAGGAAACCGTATTTCATTTTTCACCACGGAATTTGCTAAGTGGTGCCACGATTCTCAATGTTGCCACTGTGCCAGTTTTAAACCACCGCTCGGAATTATTCGCCGACAAGATTGATGCAGCGAAATTTGCTGAACATTCAAATTTATTCATTTAATGAGCGGGCAGTGGGGGCGGATTCATATACTAAGTGCAACACAGCAGAAGCTAAAAACGGTGAGCTGTGATAATGGTTTTCTTCGCTCCGACCAAGAAGTGAAGAACTATGAAATATCAACAACTCACCGAGGCTGAAAGATATATGCTTTCGGCCTTAAGAAAGCAAGGGCTGAACAACGCACAGATAGCAAAAGCGCTGGGACGACATCGAAGTACCATTGGTCGGGAACTCTCCCGAAACCGCTGTTGGGTAACCGATGGACATTATCGACCAAGCAAAGCTCAACGACGAACAAAAGCCAGACGAAGGCGCTCAAGACGAAATAAAAGGTTAAAACCTGAAGATTTCATCGTAATTGAAATGCTACTCAATCTGGAATGGAGCCCAGAACAAATCGTCGGATTTCTCAAGAGACATCATTACAAAATCGTCAGCCATGAATCGATTTATCAGTATATTTGGGCAGACAAAGCGAGTGGTGGCCACTTATGGCAAAAGCTACGCCATGCAGTGAAACAAAGGCGGAAACGCTACCGGAGTAAGGATAGTCGCGGGCGTTTACGCAATAAAAGACATATCAGTGAACGACCATCAGCGGTTGATGCACGTATCGAGATAGGCCATTGGGAAATAGATACGGTCATGGGCTGTGGTAGCAAACACTGTATTGTCACGTTAGTAGAACGAGCCACTGGTTATACGTTGATAGGTCAATTGAATGACCGGACAACGGAAAGTCTGAACCGCCGCGTGATAGAACTGATACAGAGCTCAGGCAAAGAATTTAAGACCATCACCGCTGATAACGGTACTGAATTTCACCAATACGAAGTGATAGAACAAGCCACCGGCGTAGCGTTTTACTTTGCGACCCCCCATCACTCGTGGGAGCGGGGAACAAACGAAAACACCAATGGCTTGATCAGACAATACGTGCCGAAAAAGAGCAGTATGTCATGGCTAAAGCAGGCGGACTGCGATGCAATAGCCAAGAGATTAAACACGCGGCCGAGGAAAAGATTAGGCTTTATAACCCCAGAGCGAAGTTACCATGAACGCACACTATGAATGTTGCACTTCAAACTTGATATTAGGTTTCGACTACGTGAATATATTTATTTTCATATTATTGATTGAATGGTTGGCCATTGTTTATCTAGCCATGTAAATACAGAAGATAATCGAATTGATATTATTGATGAATTGTCAGGTTTTTTTGTAAAATTATTCCGGCAGGATAACCAACCTCAAAAGAATCGGTGTCTTTGTTGTATGAATTTACTTTTTGTAATAATCCACCACTCAACCCATGTAGATCAGGAATATTTAAAAGGTTTCTAGTTCCTTGTGCGTAACCAGACTTACTCAAAGTTGTAGCAATGTGTGATAACTCATCAATATCTTTATATGGAAGACATGTAGAGCTGATATCAAGACCTGTATATCGAAGGCCATTCGCTCTGAATCCACCTGGAATATTCGCTGTTCTTCGAACGGCCTTTGTATTTTTTGCTTGGGGATAACCAATAACCTGAAAAATATTAGACGTGCAAAATTCTCCATCAATATAAATTTTTATTGTAATGAATTTACTTCTATCACAAGTATCAAGTCTCTGATTTGGAACTGGTATAGCAGCTAAATCAATTGGATCATCATTGCGATTTAAATATTGGGAAGAATCTGAGATACAAGCGCGAATGTTTGACATTTTGAAAAAATGTATTTTCAAAATAGATGTACGATTGATGTCCTTTCATTGACTCTAGAACATGTGCAGCAGTTATGAAAAATAGTTGTTCTTTATGAGATATAAGAACTGAACTGCCCATTGAGTGATATTTTTTTGTGTCTATATCATATATGTATAAAGGTATTACCGAATTGCCATACATACATTAAGAGCCTTATTTCAAATTAGAGTAGATTTACACATTGATTTATCTGAGAAAACACAACAATTTATTAAATGGACTTATTCCCTATAACCCATCTGTTTTAGGTACACTAATGGAAATCGAAAAGACAAAGCTACCGCACTTGAACTCAATCAACAGAAGGGATTTGATTGGATTATAGTGTCAGATGTACTAGAAAAATGAAAGATTCATATGCGGCTTTATTCTGGATTATTGGCTTATCTTGATCTGTAACAATTATGCACAGAAGAAATGGATGACGGTTAGTACTTCATTTATCGTACGATTATCATCGATGACATGCATTAGCGGTATTTTGTCAGTAGACACGAAAGGAAATGATGGAAATAGTTGATGCTAACGTAGAATAGGGCAATCTATATCTGTGCATCTTAAGTAACTCTGAGGATTAGTGAGATTCTTTAAGGATTAGAAAAATGGCGTGGTCACCAGATGGTCACACATTTGACCATTTGTGCCCATTAGGATATGAGTCCTGCATTTTTTCTGTGTAAAGAAAGATTTTTTTACATTAATAAGATTCGAGGAAAATGATTCTAAATGGATGCATACTTAATGTATTCAGAAAGGTGGTGATTGATAACTGACTGTATTACTTATAGAATTGGTGCGTCCTAATGGACTCGAACCATCGACCCCCACCATGTCAAGGTGGTGCTCTAACCAGCTGAGCTAAGGACGCACTTGAGAATATTTTTGCTATCGAAAAGATGGTGCGTCCTAATGGACTCGAACCATCGACCCCCACCATGTCAAGGTGGTGCTCTAACCAGCTGAGCTAAGGACGCGCATAATCATCGTTTCGATGTGCCGGCATAATAACGATATGATTTGATTCAGGCAAGCGTAAAAAAGCAGGAAATGTTTCGTTTGTTCTTTTAGTGAGCAAAGACAAATTCAGTGTAAAAACAACTAGGCAGCAATTTTTAGACTGAACTCGTCTTGGCGACGATGTTTTGCATTCCGGCGATAACTTCCTTTTCCTTTAATATTCTGCTCAACACGACTACGAAAAAGTTTATCCGTCACTAACGCTTGTAAATGATTATCTGTAATAGTGCCACGCTGATGTTGATAGCTGGCTTGTGATGTTTTCGATTTCATCTGGTCCTCCTGTTAAAATCGCACAAATTATGAACTTCCGCCCTATGGCTGGGCAAGTAGAGGGATCAAAAATAAATGAGCATCTGGAAAACATTAGCTTCAAAAGTAGTA
Organism: uncultured Tolumonas sp.; assembly: GCF_963678185.1. Taxonomy (NCBI): domain Bacteria; kingdom Pseudomonadati; phylum Pseudomonadota; class Gammaproteobacteria; order Aeromonadales; family Aeromonadaceae; genus Tolumonas; species uncultured Tolumonas sp. The sequence continues at coordinate 707,751 of NZ_OY782757.1, read as the reverse complement.
TTTGAAACGCCTTGGCTCAAAGTGCGGCATGATGATGTTATTACCCCTGCGGGAAATCCGGGGCAATATGGCGTTGTTGAATTTAAAAACCGTGCGGTGGGCGTGGTGCCGGTTCTGGATGATGGTCGTATCGTGATGGTTCGCCAGACGCGCTATGCCATTGGTAACCAAAGTTCTCTGGAGATCCCTGAAGGTGGGGCACCTCAGGGGGAAGATTGGCAGCAAACAGCACTGCGTGAGTTACAGGAAGAGACAGGTTACACCGCAGGGGAAATTGAGCCGCTATTAACTAATTTTTATCTTTCAAATTCAGTGACTAATGAATGTGGCGCCTTGTTTATTGCTCGCCAGCTAACGGCAGGAACACAAAATCTGGAAGAAACCGAAGACATCCAGGTCGAATTGCATACTTTTGATGATTTGTTGGCGATGATCCGCAGTGGTGTTATCTCGGATGCGTTAACTATTATGGCGTTACTTTGTATCGCTGCAGATCGGGCACATTATAATCTGTAGGCTGTTTTAATAGTCGATTCAACATCTATCTTTGCATAGATAGCAGCGAATTTGCGGACTAATGCCATATTAAGACAGTGATTCTGAATAAATATATTTAATTCTGTGAAATAAATGGGATGCAGAATATTTTGTTTCTGTCATTCTTTTGATAAGATTTTTATATCGCACGTTTACACTCATAATGCGTGCATTCCAGAATTGATTATCAAGCATAGGAATAAAGATGAAGAACTTTCGCAGAATCATGCAGTTTGCCGCTATTGCTTTAGCTGTATCTAATGTTAGTGCCGCTGAAATCAAAGAGATCCGCTTTGGTGTGGAACCTGGTTATGCACCATTTGAAGTTAAAGCTGCTGATGGTTCACTGGCTGGTTTTGATATCGATCTGGGTAATGAGATGTGTAAACGTCTGAAAGCCAAATGTGAATGGGTAGAAGGCGATTTCGATGGTTTAATCCCATCACTTAAAGCGAAAAAAATCGACGCTATTCTTTCCGCTATGTCGATTACTGAACAGCGTAAACAAGAGATTGATTTCACCAATAAATTATATGGCACTCCAGCTCGCTTGGTTGCAGCGAAAGGTTCTGCAATCAAACCAACAGCAGAAGCCTTGCAAGGTAAACGTGTAGGGGTAATGCAAGGTACTACAGCTGAAACTTATGCTAAAGAAAACTGGCAGAACAAAGGTATTGAGTTGGTTGCTTACCAAAGCCAAGATCTGGTTTATGCCGACCTGGTTTCTGGCCGTATTGATACTGCATTCCAAGATGCTGTCACAGCAGGTGAGAGCTTTCTGAACAAGCCACAGGGTGCGCAATTTGAATATGCTGGTGCAGAAGTTAACGACGTCAAATACTTTGGTGTTGGCGCCGGTATTGGTGTGCGTAAAGAAGATGGCGCACTGAAAGAAGCACTGAACAAAACGCTGGCTGCCATGCGTAAAGATGGTACTTACGACACACTGGCTAAAAAATATTTTAAATTTAACATCTACGGCGAATAACATTCCGCGTTAACTGTTTGTAGATGACGAGGCTCTTCGAATGAGGAGCCTCGTTGTTTTTCGGTTTAAAAGAAAATCAGGTAAATCGTTATGCTGTATGGGTATGGCTCTATTATTTTTAATGGGGCATTAGTGACGATAGAGCAGGCACTACTGTCTGTTGCACTCTCTTTCCTATTAGGATTGATAGGGGCTGCAGCTAAGTCATCACAGAGTAAACCCGCTAAATTACTATCGGGTATTTATACAACATTGATCCGTGGCGTACCTGATCTGGTACTGATGCTGCTTATCTTCTATGGTCTGCAAATTGTACTAAATAGCGTAACTGAAACGATTGGTGTGACGCAGCTGAACATTGATCCTTTTGTTGCTGGGGTTATTACCATTGGCTTTATTTATGGCGCTTATTTTACGGAAACTTTCCGTGGCGCTTATCTGATGGTGCCGAAAGGTCAAATGGAAGCCGGTGTTGCATATGGTTTTTCACCATGGCAGACATTCCGTTACATCTTGTTTCCACAATTGATGCGTTTTGCGTTGCCTGGAATTGCGAACAATTGGCAGGTGACATTAAAAGCAACAGCGTTAGTGTCCATTATTGGGTTATCCGATGTAGTTAAAGCAACCCAAAATGCAGGGAAAGGTACCTACCACTTTTTCTATTTCACGATTGTTGCCGGTGTGGTTTATCTGATTTTTACAACGATATCGAATTTGGTTCTGCTTTGGTTGGAACGACGTTATTCCATGGGTGTCCGGAGTGCTGAATTATGATTGAGATCCTGCAACAGTATGGCAAAGCATTTTTATGGAGCGATGGTTATCGTTTCACAGGGGTTGCTGTGACCCTATGGCTGCTGGTGATTTCACTCGTAGTTGGTTTCATGCTGGCATTGCCAATGTCTATCGCCCGCGTATCACAGAAAAAAGCTCTTTGGATGCCAGTGTGGGTTTATACCTATATTTTCCGTGGCACACCGTTGTATGTGCAGTTGCTGGTTTTTTATTCCGGTGTTTATACATTAAGTGTGGTGAGAGACGTCGATTTTCTGAATCTGTTTTTCCGCAGTGGTTTTAACTGCACGGTGCTGGCTTTGGCTCTGAATACCTGTGCTTACACTACAGAAATGCTGGCTGGGGCGATCCGGGCGATTCCGCATGGTGAAATTGAAGCCGCTCGGGCGTATGGTTTTTCCGGTGTCACGCTCTATCGCAGCATTATTATTCCGTCAGCATTACGTCGTGCTCTGCCTGCTTATAGTAATGAAGTCATTCTGATGCTACATGCTACGTCGTTGGCATTTACCGCCACAGTGCCGGATATTTTGAAAATTGCCCGTGATGTGAATGCTGCAACCTATAAATCATTCCATGCCTTTGGTTTAGCAGCAGCAATTTATCTGACGATCTCGTTTCTCTTGGTTGCTTTGTTCCGCCTGGCTGAAAAGCGTTGGCTAAAGCATTTGAGACCACAATCTGCGCACTAAGATTTATTTTTGAAAGGTTATGACATGCAACATTACAAATTGGCTGTAACAGATCTACATAAAAAATATGGCCAGCATGAAGTTATTAAAGGTGTTTCTTTATGCGCAAAAGCGGGTGATGTGATCAGCATTATCGGCTCATCCGGTTCAGGTAAAAGTACCTTTTTGCGTTGTCTGAATTTTTTGGAAAAACCAAGTGCCGGTTCTATTTTCGTCAATGGTAAAGAAATCCATATGACGCTAGATACCGACGGGCAATTAAATGTCGTCGATCAGAAAGAGTTACAATTACTGCGCACCAAACTGACGATGGTTTTCCAGCACTTCAATTTATGGAGCCATATGACGGTTTTAGAAAACGTCATGGCGGCACCAATGAAAGTCTTGGGTATCAGCAAAGATGAAGCACAAGAACGTGCCATTCGTTATCTGGAAAAAGTAGGCATCGATGAACGCGCGCGTGCGAAATATCCGGCCCATTTATCGGGTGGCCAGCAACAACGAGTTTCTATTGCCCGCGCGCTTGCGATGGAACCTGAAGTATTGTTGTTTGATGAGCCGACGTCAGCACTTGATCCGGAATTAGTGGGCGAAGTGCTGAAAATCATGCAAAAGCTGGCGGAAGAAGGCAAAACCATGGTGGTCGTGACCCACGAAATGGGCTTTGCCCGCAACGTTTCTAACCATGTTATTTTTCTTCATCAGGGTAAGATTGAAGAAGAAGGTCATCCTGATGATGTATTGGGAAATCCAAAAAGTGAACGTTTACAACAATTCCTGTCTGGTTCACTGAAATAAATATCCGCGCCAAAAAATAACCGGGGCTAACCCCGGTTATTTATACTCGTTTATGTGGCTCGGCCATGTCCAACGGCGAGATCCAAAGATCAAACTCTTCCGCTGTCAGAAAGCCAGATGCAATAGCGGCGTCACGTAAACGTAAGCCATCATGATTAGCTGTTTTGGCAATAGCAGCGGCTTTGTCATAGCCAATGTGTTTATTGAGTGCCGTAACCAGCATTAAATTATCTGCCAGATGTTCCTCGATGCGCGGTAAATTGGGTTCAATGCCAATTGCACAGTGGCAATCAAATGACGCACAGGCATCAGACAATAAATGAATACTTTCTAACACGTTATGAACCATGACAGGTTTATAAACGTTCAGTTGAAAATTCCCTTGGCTGCCAGCAAACGCAACAGCAGCATCATTACCAAATACTTGCACACACACCATTGTTAACGCTTCACACTGGGTCGGGTTCACTTTGCCGGGCATGATCGATGAGCCGGGTTCATTTTCTGGGATCATCAATTCACCGATCCCACAGCGTGGGCCACTGGCCAACCAGCGCACATCATTGGCTATTTTCATCAGTGCGCCAGCTAAGGTGCGCAATGCGGCCGATGTTTGCACCAAAGCATCATGGGCGGATAAAGCAAAAAATTTATTTTCTGCAGCACGGAAAGGGTAACCGGTTATCGCAGCCATATGCGCTGCAGCTCGTTCACCAAATTGCGGATGCGCATTTAGCCCTGTTCCGACAGCAGTACCGCCGATCGCTAATTCAAATAATCCCAGCTTACTAGCATGAATGCCTATCAAGGAAAATTCGAGTTGTGCTACCCACGCACTTATTTCCTGCCCTAAAGTAATAGGTGTCGCATCTTGTAGGTGGGTTCGTCCGGTTTTGACAATATGTGTATAAGCGATCGCTTTATCATGCAGCGTTTTTTTCAGATGTTCGATCACCGGAATTAACTGCTGTTCTAACTCTTCAATAACGGCAATATGCATAGCCGTTGGAAAGGTATCATTAGAAGATTGCCCACAATTGACATGATCATTCGGGTGGATGGGCTTTTTACTGCCCACCTCACAACCACATATCTCAATCGCGCGATTCGCAATCACTTCATTGGCATTCATGTTCGATTGCGTGCCAGAGCCAGTTTGAAAAACCACCAGCGGAAAATGCTCGTCCAGTTTCCCATCCATCACTTCGGTTGCTGCTTGCTCAATCGGATCAGAAATAGTGGCGGGTAATATACCAAGCTCGGTATTGGCCTTTGCCGCCGCTAATTTGAGAATGCCCAATGCCCGGATCATGGGCCGTTGCCAGCGAAAGCGATCAACACCGATCGGAAAATGCTCTATTGAACGCTGTGTTTGTGCCCCCCAATATTTTTCTGCCGGAACAGCAATACAACCCATAGAGTCTGTTTCATAACGCACTCTGCTCATAATGAACGTCCTATACAGTATTCCTGTGTAAACTGCCTACAAGAATGATAATTAAATCTATACTGATAGTAGTTCTTATCAGCGAGGACTGCCCATCATGGACATTGGATTGCATGATCTTGCTGCATTATTTGGCCAGCTAGGGTTGGAAAATGATGAGCAAAGTATTAATCGATTTATTGAATCTCACCAACTCACAGCCGATATCACTTTTCTGGATGCGCCATTTTGGAATTCATCGCAAGTTGAACTATTACAACAAGCGTTTACGGATGATGCGGAATGGGCGGAAGCAGCAGATGTTTTAGCTACTTTATTAACGGCATCTTGTAAGTAAACAGGGAAACAGCAAATCTGAAGGAGAAATAACACCAATATAAACAAGATATTGGTGTCAAAATGTGGGTGATAAAGTTGCCTGAGATCAGAGCCAACCTTTTTTGCGGAAGAAGAAATACGTACCAAACGCCGATGCCAGCATCATTCCAATAGAGACTAAATAGCCAAATTTCCAGTGCAATTCCGGCATGAAATCAAAGTTCATCCCGTACATACTGGCGATCAATGTCGGTGGCAGGAACACAACGGCAGCAACCGAGAAGATTTTGATAACCTTGTTCTGTTGCAAATTGGTAAAGCCCATCGCCACTTCTAGCTGGAAGTTGATTTTATCAAACAAGAACTGCGTGTGAGGCAGCAACGATTCGATATCGTGTAACACCTCATCGATAGTTTTCTTTTGTTCTGATAACAGCTGTTGACGAACTGTGCGGCGCAGGAAACGCAAAGCACGACGTGTATCGTGCAAAGCCAGACGGATCTGACTGTTTGTCTCTTCCTGTTCCATCAACTCTTTTAACATTTCATGGATCTGTTCATCGCTGAGCACCAGCTCTGATGTTTCTTCCAACGTGGTGTAACCATCTTCGATCAGATCAGACAAATACTCGACTTTTAAATCCATCAGTTCCAGCAGGATATCCATCGCATTTTCGATCTCTACGCGGTCATGACGCATGTAATGACGCAGCAGACGAACGATGCCGATATCTTCTTCACGGAAACTGATCAATAAGTTATTACGCAATGTAAACGACATGTTTACACCGCGAGTTTCACCGCCGATCCGTTGCGGGAACAGAGATAAAATATGCAGGCCATCTGTGTCCCAATAGAAACGTGCAGAGGCTTCAATTTCATCGAGTTCTTCTTCTTCTGGAACTTCTTCCAGAAAGAGACTACTCAGCCATTCACGTTCTTCATCGTCAGGCTTATAGGCATCCAGCCAGATGGTGCTAGCTGGTAATACATCCTGAGTTGATAATTGCACAACTTCCAGAATCTTATTACGCAGCATGTAGGCGGTAATCATGAGATCCCCCTTAAAAGGCAAATTTGGGGTAGGCTTTTCTGCGACGCACTATACCTTCCCTTTATTACAAAGTCAGGTCATTTAGCCTTGGTTAAGGAAAATCTTCCCGTCTTTTCAGGGAATAACAGTAAGTCGCGGAATGTTTTTTAATCTCGTCGATTACCCAGATTTATCCTCCATGCACGCCTTAATTCACGACGATGTGGATCAATATTTCTTAGCGTTAATAATGAACAGGGCAGTGGCTCATTAAGTAATAATGAGGCCATTATTTCTGCAGACCAAGGTGCGCTGCACAGTCCGCGGGATCCCATTCCGGCCAAGATGAATAGCCCGGAAGTTGTTTCTGGCAACCAGCCTGATTTAGGCATTTCAGCCCCAGAGAGCTTTAGAGCTTCAGCAGAGCGAAAACCGCCAATTAACGGGAAATGGTCTCTCGTAACTCCACGAATCGAGGCTCGGCCACTGGTTATGGTGTAATCGGAAACATCTTGTGATGCAGTTGTGGGTAGGGTGCGCAGCATTTTGGCTTTATTTTCGGCGTGTTCTGATAAGCGCACTTCACGGCTCATGTCATTGCGCACATAGGTTGCGCCAATCACTTGCTGCCCATCAAGCGCTGGAACAATGTAGCCATCTCCACAAACCACATAAGTGCTTATCGCATCATAGTCAGAAGCGCGTAATGTTGATATCTGGCCCCGCATGGGGGTGATCGGTAATGACGTTGTTTGTTCAAAATCGAGAATATCCACGCCATTTGCCAGAACGACGTGAGATGCCGACCATGTATTTCCCTCTGTATCGCTTAATTGCCAAAACTGATCATTTTTATTGAGGGACGTAATTTTGCAGTTCTTATGCTGGGTTAATAATCCTTTTTGTGTTGATAGCTCGAATAGCGCTTTAACTAATTCGGCAGGTACGACCCAGCCACCATGAGGGAATAACACGCCATCAGCATCTTGTTGTATTAACTCATCTGGAAAGCCTGCATGCAGCAGATCACTGTTTTTTTGTGATGATTTCTCATCAATTGCTTTTAACAACACCCCACACCAGTCATGTTTGAATGCAGTTTGGCTATTGATGCCTGCCAGCAATTGCTGGCAAAAGTGAAAAGCAGAAACAAAAAATTGCGATAACAGATCATCAGGCTGGTGTAACAGGGGATAGATAGCGCCTTGTGGGTTACCTGATGCACCTTCTGCCACATCATTATCGGCACAAAATAGTTCAACCCGAAAACCTCGTTGAGTGAGCAAATAGGTTAAACAGGCGGATGCGATACCACCACCCACAATGGCAACTGTCGTGACCGGTAGCGTATTTATATTGGTTTTCGTTTTCTGGCTGCGACCCACTAGCATGCTGTGCTTTTCACCATGCCCAGCGACTTTATTCATAACAAAGCCGGCATCAGTTAACCCACGATGGACAAAACCGGCAGCCGTGAATGTGGATAGTGTCGTTAATGGTCTGCTTAATCGATATACCTGTGAGAATAAATTTTCAGTCCACATATCAGGGTTTTTACTCGGTGCAAAGCCAGCTAAAAACCAGACATCAGTCAAACCGTCCGCGGGTTCATAGACTTGCGGGAGTAATTCATTGATATCACCTAGCCAAAGATCCAATACGACGGATCCATCATCGAAACGTAATCGCTGGCATCCGGGTACAGCATATGGATACGCTGAAATAAGTTGCTCGCTTAACAATGATAATTCTGGCCAAGCAGCCAATGCATGTTTTAGCTCGAGTTTGGTAAGAGGAGATTTCTCAAAACTAATAAAATGCAGGCGAGTAACTTTACCTTCTGGGTGTGTTGCCCGATAGTGACGGAATGCGAGCCAGGTAGCCAAAAAATTCAGGCCCGTACCAAAACCCGTTTCGGTTATGACGAAAAAATCCCGGTCGTGAATTAGCCATCGCTCAGGCAAATGGTTCTGTTTGAGGAAGATGGGGTGGGTCTCATACGAGGTGTTTTCATTGGAAAAGTAAATATCCTCAAAAGAGTCTGAAGTCGGCGTTTCCGCGTCATTCCAGCTTAATTCGGCGTTTTGTAACGAGGCTGGCATGGAAAAATCTCGACTATTTCACAAAAGTTAGATGGATTTTAAGGGAAAGCAGACCAGTTGTTGAGATAAAACAGGTAAACTATGCATAGGTCTTAATAAGTCATATTGGAACTTAAGTTAATGAGAAGAGCTGTTATCACCGGTATCGGTATTGTTTCTAGTTTGGGCAACAACGCGGCAGAAGTGCTGGCATCATTGAAAGCCGGTAAATCAGGTATTTCTTATTCTGAGCAATTTGAACAACAGAATCTGCGTAGCCGTGTATGGGGCAATATCAAGCTAGATGTGGCTGACCTGATTGATCGTAAAGTTTTGCGTTTCATGGGTGATGCTGCAGCCTATGCTTATCTGTCTATGCAACAGGCAATTGCCGATGCCAAATTGCCAGAAGAAATGGTTTCAAATCCTCGCACTGGTCTGGTTGCAGGCTCAGGTGGCGCGTCTTCTAAAAATCAGATCGAAGCTTGTGACACTTTACGTGAAAAAGGTGTTCGTCGTGTTGGCCCATACATGGTGCCACGTACTATGTCTTCAACAACTTCAGCTTGTTTGGCGACTCCTTTTAAAATTAAAGGTATTAACTACTCCATCAGTTCAGCTTGTGCGACGTCATCACATTGCATCGGCCATGCACTTGAGCAGATCCAGCTAGGCAAACAAGACATCGTTTTCGCTGGCGGCGGTGAAGAAGTGGATTGGACTCTGGCTATGCAGTTTGACGCCATGGGCGCACTGTCTAGCAAATATAACGACACCCCAGAAAAAGCATCTCGTACTTATGATGCTGGCCGTGATGGTTTTGTTATCTCTGGTGGCGGCGGTATCGTTGTTGTTGAAGAGCTAGAGCACGCACTAGCACGTGGCGCACATATCTACGCTGAAATCACTGGCTACGGTGCTACTTCAGATGGTTATGACATGGTTGCTCCATCAGGTGAGGGCGCAGTGCGTTGTATGCAACAAGCTATGTCAACGGTAGCTGCACCAATCGATTACCTGAATACTCACGGCACCTCTACACCTGTTGGTGATGTGAAAGAGCTGGAAGCTATTCATAACGTATTCGGCGATAAAGCACCTAAGATTTCTGCAACTAAAGCCATGAGTGGTCATGCTTTGGGCGCGGCCGGTGTTCATGAAGCGATCTACAGCTTGCTGATGATGGAAAACAACTTCATCGCACCAAGCATCAATATCGAAACCTTGGATGAAAAAGCACAAGGTCTGCCGATTGTGACTGAATATGAAGAAGCAGAACTGAACACAGTGATGTCAAACAGCTTCGGTTTCGGCGGCACCAACGCGACTTTGGTGTTCAGTAAATACAAAGGCTAATGATTTCATTAAGCTAAATGGCATAATAAGGGGCTTATAGCCCCTTTTTCTTTTTCAGGCGACAGATATGAAGATTGTGGTTGATGAAAATATGCCACTGACCGAAGCGTTGTTTGCTGAGTTCGGTGAAGTAGTCCGGGTTCAGGGCAGAACGCTCACCGCGGCTCAATTAATGGATGCGGATGTCCTTTTGGTTCGATCGATTACTAAAGTGAATGCATCACTGTTATCGCAAGCCAATAAACTGAAATTTGTCGGCACCGCGACTATCGGTACGGATCATATTGATAAAACCTATCTGGCAGAAAAGGCGATCCCTTTTTTCAGCGCTCCCGGCTGTAATAAAGTGTCTGTCGGTGAATATGTCATAAGTGCTTTACTGGTCATGGCTGAAAAATATCAATTTTCCCTGTCTGGATTATCATTGGGCATTATTGGTGCCGGAAATACCGGAACTGCGGTCGCTGAACGGGCGGCAGCATTAGGTATCGCGGTGAAACTCTGTGATCCGCCTAAACAGCAAGCCGGTGATCCGCGGACATTTGTTACTTATGATGAAGCATTAGAATGTGATTTGGTCAGTTTTCATGTGCCGCTATCACGGCAAGGCGAACATGCCACTTTTCATTTGTTAGATGAAAAGCGTATTCAGGCTTTCCGACCAGAACAGATCTTATTAAATGCTTGTCGAGGGGAGGTTTGGGATAATCAGGCCATGCTGAAGCGTCAGCAATCAGCTTCGCCCTTACGATTAGTGATGGACGTTTGGGAAAATGAGCCCAATGTTTTACAAACCTTAGTACCTTACACCGAGATTGCAACACCACATATTGCCGGTTACAGCTTGGAAGGGAAGTATCGTGGTACTTACATGCTGTATGAAGCATTTTGTCAGCATTTCGGTTATGAAATAACAAAACAGCTTCAACCGATGTTACCAGTGGCGGATATTAATACTTTGGCACTCAGCGCTGATGTTACGGAATGCATTCTGAAAAAATTAATTCATCTGGTATATGACGTGCGACGGGATGATGCCATCTTCCGGCACAAAATAACTCAGCCCGGCAGTTTTGATGACATGCGTAAAAAATATCCTGAACGTCGCGAGTGGAGCTCATTAATGATCTCTACAGAGAAAAATAATGACATACTTGCTCAGTTAGGTTTTTGCGTTTCAGGTAATTAAACATATTTTAGGAGAAAGGCAAAATGCCAATCAATGTTGCTGTTGCAGGCAGTGAAGAATTCACCAGTGAAAATTTGCTCGAAGCATTGCAGGAAAAATCATTTTCAGTCGGTCAGCTATATCTCTTAACAGCGCTTGATGCTGAAGAACAAGAAGCGGTTCGCTTTAATAATCAGAACATTTATGTGCAAGCGGTAGCTGATTTTGATTGGTCGCAAGTTGAACTGGTTTTTCTGACTGGGAATGCAGACGAATACGCCACCGCATTTTTAGCTGCTGAGCAGGCAAATTGCAAAATTATCGATTTACGGGCTTCTGCATTCAAAGCTAATGCTCATGGCCTGAGTTTGGTTAGTGCAAATGAAAATATGGAGTCAGCCATTCATATTTGCCCTGATGATTTAACCGTATTGATAGGCCAGATTATTCAGCCATTTTTTGAAGAAACGGCGATCACCAAGCTTAATGTTACTGCATTAGAGCCTGTGTCTATTCATGGGAAAAAGGGCACAGAGGTTTTGGCTAAAGAAACCGCCCAACTCATGAATGGTCGTCCATTGGAAAATACGTTATTTGTGGCGCAGCAAGCGTTCAATATCTTACCTGTGGCGCAAGACAATCATTTAGCCAATGAGTTGCAACAATTGTTCCCTAAAGAAAAACTCAATGTGGCCGTAACCTTATTACAAGCACCTGTTTTTTATGGCGCAACCGTGGTTATCGATATTACGCTGGAAGATCCATTACCGCGTGAGATGATTACTAAAATGCTATCATCCATAAATAATGTCGAGTTTTCTGAAGAAGTATTAACACCAGTGACTCATGGCTCTAATCAAAACCAGGTTTTTTTGCAACTGACTGCTGCTGATACCGCTGAAGTGCAGGAATTCCGTTTAGTCATGGTAACGGATCTGCTGCGTACCGGTCGGGTAAATAATGCACTATTACTGGCAGAACAATTAGTTATCCCTGTTCTGCAATAACAGACTAATGTGATAATGGCAGCAAGAAGTTGCTGCCATTATGGTAAAGTTTTTTATAGCGTGCTATCCAGAATTGCAATTGCTGGACCTGAAAGGCCGGATAATAGATATAAAAGGACGTCGAAATATGGGATTCAAACTATCTCGGTTGGCTCAAGCAATGATGGCAGCCATCTTCTGTTCAACAGCAAGTTTTGCGGCTGAAAAAGCAGATGATTTTTATATTGAGATAAAAGGGCCTGAAAGCAGCGTCCAGCACGTACAACAACCGGTTCAACCAGCTACACCTTCAACGATTAAAAGCAACTTGATCCAAGAGCGGGCCCCTCATCCGTATGTGCCAGAAAGTCGGGATAAATCGCTGCTTTCTACAAAAAGTACAACTTACGGCCCTGTGAAAAAAACAGATACAGCTTGGTCAATTGCTAATAACATCAAAAAATTATATCCAGGTCAGGGCATTACTACTCGTAAAGTAATGCAGGCTTTACATCGTAAAAACCCTCGAGCATTTGTCAGTGGTCAATTAGATAACTTATTAGCAGGTTCACGTTTAGCAATTCCTTCGCTTGATGAGATCAAAGCCGCTAATGTTCGACCGTTAGTAAAAACGACGACCAGCGTGGCTCAGGCCAAAAAACAAGACGTAGCACCAACTGCAAAACCTCAATCTGTTGAACCAACAGCAACAAATACGGCCGCATCAGCAGCAACCTCAACAGTTGCATCTCTACCCGTTACAGCAACTGCCAGTTCATCCGTTGTGGCTGCGACTGAACCGTCACTTGTTGATAGTAAGGTTAGTGAATTAGTTGGCAAAACAGAGGTTCAATCCACAGCCTCTGCAGCCACAACAGCTACCGCGCCAAAGGTTGATAATGAAGCTTTGCTGGTTTATCAGGCCGAAAACAAAGAACTTAAAGATAGAATTCAGCAGTTAAATGAACAGATTGGTCATTTACAAGCAGATATGCAAAGTCAGGATCAGCTAAAACAAGAACTGGCGACTCTGCAAAACCAGCTTAAAGAACATGAACAAGAAAAAACTAAAGAACCAGAAAAGAAAACAGAGCCTGTCGTTAATGAAACAGCAAAAACAACAGGTGGTGGTTTCTGGAGCGATATTCTCGCCACGCCACTGAATCTTTTGTTGTTAATATCTCTGCCTGTATTAGCTGTGTTAGTGGTGTTGAGTTTTTGGTTACGTTCCCGAGCAAAACGTCAGATGGCTGCTCGTGAGCAGGAAATGGCTGAAACCACTACTTTGATGATGGACGAAGCTAATAGTGACTTTGGCGAATTGCTGGCTGTCGACTTATCGGATGATGATTTATCCTTCCCTGATTTGAATTTACAGGATGAATCGCTGATCCCAACATCGTTGTCACATGACATAGATAAAAAACCAACGGAAGCTGAATTACAAGATATCCCTCTGCCTCCAGATGTCGTACCTACGATTACTGACGAGTTACCTCCTTTAGTCACTCAGCCACAGATTGATCTGAATGAAGATGATGAGCCAGAAGTTATGTCTCGTGGTGTTGAAGCGCAAGATTTTGCCACGATCTTATCCGATGCCGATTTAGCCAATGCGCTGGAAGATGATTTTTCGTTTTCTGCCACCGAAGATGATGAGAAACAAATTGCAGATGCTCAGCCTATCCATGTCGATTTATCTACGGAACCGGAAGACGATGTTGCTGATTTAGCGGCTCGCCTTAACCTTGATAAGGTAATGGCAGATCCTGGTGTACAGATGTCAGATCAACTGGTATCTGAACCTAGCGGTTGGGAATTGTCAGAAGAAGATGATTCTACAGCCTTCGTTTCCACATCTCAGGCAGGTGTTAACCTGAGAGAAGTAAATGATGATTCGGATAAACCGTGGTTACAACAATTTGAAAATGACCAATTAGAATCAGAAGAAGCGGCTGATGTTCCGGATGATTACCTCTCTATTGACGAGCTATTAGCGCAAGCAGATAAACAAGCAATCAATAACCCGGATGAGATGCAAGCTAACCTTGATATCGGTTTGGATGAATATCCAGATATGCTGCCGGAGCAAGGTGGCATTGATATTGATGACGATGGTGGTGTTGGCGCAAAACTGGATCTTGCCCGTGCTTATCTTGAAATAGATGACAAGGCCAGCGCGAAAGAATTATTGCTTGAAGTTCAGTCTCAGGGCAGCAACGAGCAAATAAAAGAAGCTGAAAAATTACTCTCTCGGATATCTTAATCCAGTAATAGAAAGTGGTGATTCAAGTCACCACTTTTTTTTATCTCCTGCTAACGTATAATTCGGCGCGATTCGACTGGAGAATAATATGCGTATTGCGCTGGGGATAGAGTATTTTGGAGCTAACTACTTTGGTTGGCAGCGACAGCGAGAAGTTAACAGTATTCAACAAGAACTGGAAACGGCTTTATCTCGTGTGGCCAATCATCCGGTAGAAATCCAATGTGCAGGGCGTACTGACGCAGGCGTGAATGCGACAGGGCAAGTAGTGCATTTTGATACGACAGCTGAGCGACAATTATCAGCTTGGACACTTGGTGTTAATGCCCAATTACCTGATGATATTGCGGTTCGCTGGGCTCATGTTGTCGATGACTCATTTCATGCCCGTTTTTCTGCTACAGCAAGACGATATCGATATATTATTTATAACGAACCATTGCGACCAGCTATTCTGGGCAAAGGCGTCAGCCATTATTATCATCCATTAGATGCTGAAAAAATGAATGAGGCAGGGCAGTTGTTATTGGGTGAACGTGATTTCACATCATTCAGGGCAATGCAATGCCAGTCAAAAACACCATTCAGAAACATGATGTCTTTGGCTGTTCATCGTGCTGGAAGCTACATTATTCTTGATATTAAAGCGAATGCCTTTTTACATCATATGGTGAGAAATATTACTGGTTCGTTATTGTTGGTTGGTACCGGTGAAAAACCACAAGAATGGATTGGTGAAGTATTAGAAGCTAAAGATAGAACGGTGGCAGGGCCCACTGCAAAGGCGGAAGGTTTATATTTGGTGGATGTCACATATCCCCAGAATTATCAATTGCCTAAACCACCTTTAGGTCCGTTATGGTTTAATGCATAAACTATAACGATAAGTAAACAAATTGTGTCTTTTGTGCTTTAATGCGCGGTTGATATACTATCGATCAAAATAAGATTCATCTGTGTATTTTTGATCGGGTTAAGACTTAAGTAAGGGATCCCATGAGCTGGCTTGAAAAGATTCTTCCCAAGAGCGATAACTCTCGTCGTCACAACATACCTGAAGGTATCTGGACGAAATGTGGTGGATGTGAGCAGGTATTATATAAAGCCGAGGTTGAACGTAACGTCTCTGTTTGTCCGAAATGTGGTCACCACATGCGGATCGGCGCCAGAGCGCGCTTAGAACGTTTTCTTGACGTTAATAACCGTAGTGAGTTGGGTGCGGAACTTGAACCGCAAGACATCCTGAAATTTAAAGACTCAAAAAAATATAAAGATCGTCTGCAAGCGGCACAAAAAGACACCAATGAGAAAGACGCACTGATTGTCATGAAAGGCACAGTGAAAGGTGTTCCTGTTGTTGCTTGTTCATTTGAGTTTGCCTTCATGGGCGGGTCAATGGGGTCTGTTGTTGGCGCTCGTTTTGTTAGAGCTGTTGATGAATGTATCAAAGAGCGCCGTGGCCTGATCTGTTTCTCAGCTTCTGGTGGTGCTCGTATGCAAGAAGCCTTGTTCTCGCTGATGCAAATGGCGAAAACCAGTGCGGCACTCGAACGGTTGAGTGAAGAAGGCTTGCCTTATATTTCTGTATTAACCGACCCAACGATGGGCGGTGTTTCTGCTAGTTTTGCGATGTTGGGTGACATTAATGTTGGCGAACCTAAAGCGTTGATTGGTTTTGCTGGCCCTCGCGTTATTGAGCAAACCGTACGCGAAAAATTACCGGAGGGTTTCCAACGTTCAGAATTTTTGCTGGAAAAGGGTGCCATTGACATGATTGTCGATCGTCGTGATATGCGCGATAAGATGGCTTCTTTGATGGGCAAATTCATGAATCTGAGTGTTGTTGAGGATGCTCACGCATGACATTACCTGTCATGACTCAAAGCCAGTCTTTATCCGACTGGCTTTCTTATTTAGAGCAGATACATCCTCAACAAATTGAATTGGGTTTGCATCGGGTTCGCTTGGTTGCAGAACGAGCCGATTTAATTCAATTACCCGGGATCGTAATTACAGTCGGTGGCACTAACGGTAAAGGTTCTACCTGTGCCATGTTAGCCAGTATTTTACAAGAAGCGGGATATACCACCGGCGTTTATGCTTCTCCGCATTTACTGCGCTATAACGAGCGGGTAAAACTAAACGGTGTCGAAGTCAGTGATCAAGATCTGTGTTCTGCTTTTGCAGAGATAGAGCAACATCGTGCTGATATCAGTCTGACTTTTTTTGAGTTCGGTACACTTGCCGCTTTTTCGATCTTCAAAAAACACAAACCCGATGTGATTATTCTGGAAGTCGGTTTAGGCGGCCGTTTGGATGCGACGAATATCATAGATGCCGATGTCGCTGTGATCACCAGTATCGATTTGGATCACTGTGACTGGCTCGGTGATACCCGAGAAGCTATTGCTGTTGAAAAAGTGGGCATCTATAGAGCTGGAAGACCAGCTATCAATGGAGAACCCCAGTCGCCAACAAGCTTGTATACAACCTCCCAAAAGATCGGTGCCAGTTTGTATTCAGTAGGGGATCAATTCAGTTATCTGATCACAGATAATGAATGGACTTTCCATGGCGGTAGATGGCTGTTCGAACATTTACCGATCCCTGTCTTGCCGCTACAAAATGCTGCCACAGTATTGGCAACTCTTGAGCACTTATCCCTTTCTATACCTGAAGCAGCTATTCGTGCTGGTTTGACTAAAACACAGTTGGCTGGGCGTTTCCAAACATTACAAAAAAATCCGACCGTAATAGTTGATGTGGCGCATAACCCTCATGCTGCCCGATATTTGGCTCAGAAATTAAAAGAACAGGCGGCAAAAAAAATTATTGCTGTTGTTGGTATGTTAAAAGATAAAGACATCGAACATACCCTTCAGTATTTAGTTCCACAAATCAGTGTTTGGCATTTGGCTGATTTATCGGGAGCTCGGGCTGCATCAGCTCACGATTTATCCACATTTTTACCGGACACATGTAATTTTACCTGTCATCAAAATGTTGAAAATGCATATCATGCTGCGTTGGCTCAAGCATCAGAAAATGATCTGATCATTGTTTTTGGTTCATTTTTCACTGTGGCAGGTGTGCTCGCTATTATTGAACAGTATTAATATAAGCAGAGATAATTCAGAGGTTAACTATCTTGGCTACACAATTTCAAAACCGCTTGATCGGCACGGTAATTCTGGTTTCACTCGGTGTTATCTTTCTTCCTGATTTATTGATGGGCAAGAAAAATGATATTGCTGCTCCTGCGGGTAGCATTCCGCTTCGACCAGAACAGTCTTTAGCTGCGCATCCAAACGAGACGACAGTTGGATTAACAACCTCTGCCGCACAAAATAATACAACTACTGCTGCCAGTGGCAGCGCAGCAACTGGCGTTGTTGTTGCTAACAATACCGCGCCAACGACAACAGTCACCTCAACGACATCTGCGGCTAAGTCAGCAGAACAGTGGAAAGTGGAGGAGGTTGCTGCTCCGGTAACTATCACTGAAACAGGTATCGTTAGTGATAAAGTGGCGCCTGTTGCTACAGAAAATCAGCAGGCGACTGAACTTGCTAAAGCTAAGGCTCGCGAGCTGGAGCAAAAGAAAAAAGACGCTTTAGCTGCAGCCAAAGCAAAAGAATTGGCTAAAATCCGAGAAACAGCATTAGAAAATAAGAAAGAAATAGAAAGCAAACCTGTTGTCGAAGAAGCTGAAGTTCGGACTACAGAAACTATCGCTGCAGAACCTCAAACGACTGTGAAGCGTGATGAAAGTGGCCTTACTATTAAAACACCTGCCCAGGTTGAGGCAGAAAGAGCTGCATCAAAATCATCTTCATCAGCAAGTTTTACAACAACGCCAAAACCAGCGGCTAGCATTACTCACAGTGGCTCCTGGATTATTCAGGTTGGTGTATTTTCAAATGCTGAAAATGCCCAGGCTTTAGCCGCTAAATTGCGTAGCGCAGGGTATGGTGCTTCAGCTCAGCGCTCTGGTCAGTTGACGCGGGTTATGGTTGGCCCCGACGTATCAAAAGACAAATTACAAGCTATGCTAAGTAACATCAATCGGGTAGGTGGAACATCTGCTCGGGTTATTGCTTATTCAGCAGTTGGTAATTGAGCTACATTATGAAAAATACAGATCTCGAATCATATATCAGTAAGTTATTGAAGGTCTCTGCATTCAAAGACTATGCACCCAATGGATTGCAAGTTGAAGGAAAAACAGAAATCAAGACGATAGTTACTGGTGTAACTGCTTCCCAAGCCTTAATCGATGAGGCTATACGGTTGCAAGCAGATGCTTTGCTGGTTCACCACGGCTATTTTTGGCAAGGTGAACCACCTTCATTAAAAGGAATGAAAGGGCAGCGGATTCGTTCTCTGATTAAAAATGATATTAATTTATTAGCTTATCACCTTCCTCTGGATGCCCATATTCACCTTGGGAACAATGTTCAGCTTGGTAAACAACTGGGAGTGACAGGTATCGCACCTATTGATCCCGACAATCCGGAATGCCTGATATTCCATGGTTAT
Organism: uncultured Tolumonas sp.; assembly: GCF_963678185.1. NCBI lineage: Bacteria > Pseudomonadati > Pseudomonadota > Gammaproteobacteria > Aeromonadales > Aeromonadaceae > Tolumonas > uncultured Tolumonas sp. The sequence continues at coordinate 688,744 of NZ_OY782757.1, read as the reverse complement.
CTACCGGAACCAATGGTGGCTTCTGAGTTTGCAACGCATATTGCAAAAGTGTTATCTCGGGTACCAATGATTAGTCATGAGCCAATGCAAAAAATACAGCATGTTGCGTGGTGTACTGGTGGTGCACAGAGTTATCTTCAACAAGCTATTGATTATGGTATTGATGCTTATATCAGTGGCGAGGTTTCCGAGCATACTGTACACACTGCCCGCGAGAATAATGCAGTTTTCTATGCGGCAGGCCATCATGCAACTGAACGTTATGGTATTAAAGCGTTAGGTGAATGGCTACAACAACAATTTAATGATCTGGATGTGCAGTTTATCGATATTGATAATCCTGCATAACCTGCTATTTGGGCTACTATGTCGTACTGCTATATTGATTCAGATATTTTATTAAAGCCATTATTGGCACAAATCAATCTTACTCCAACCCTTTTGTTGGATACCGAGTTTATTCGCGTTTCCACTTATTTTCCTAAATTGGGTTTATTACAATTACATCTTAATTCTGTCGATTATTTAATTGATCCTTTAGTTTTGAATAGCATTCAATCGTTATGGGATACGTTATTTGCAGATAATAAGCTTTTTATTTTTCATTCGTGCAAAGAAGATCTAGATGTATTACAGACTTGTTCGCAAAAACTACCAACAAAAGTTTTTGACACACAAGTAGCTGCTGCATTTTTGGGTTATGGCCCGTCTTTAGGGTATGCCGCATTAGTTGAAAAAGTATGTGCTGAAACTGTTTCAAAAGATCAGACTTTAACCGATTGGCTTGCTAGGCCATTAACAGAAGCGCAAAAATATTATGCGGCAAAAGATGTTTCCTATTTACAGCCTTTGTATGAACATCTTACGTATCATCTTGATTCTACAGGTAAAGCAGAGTGGTTTGCAGAGGAGATGGCTGCACTACTCAGCGCTAAACAACAGCCAATTGTCTTGAATGACCTTTATAAAGATATAAATGGTGCTTGGCAATTATATCCGTCAGAGCTTGCTGTTTTACGTGAACTAGCTAAATGGCGTTATACCACCGCCATATCAGAAGATCGTCCGCAAAATTTCATTTTGCGTGAAGAGTTTTTAGCTGAATTAAGCCGGAAACGGCCGCAAACCGAACGTGAATTGGCACAAATAGATATTACACCTCAGCAACGAAGTCGTTATGGCACTGCTATATTGCGTTGTATTCAAACAGGAATGAGCCAAGCAGCCGAAAATCATCCGGTCAGAATAAAACGCATGATCGATTTTCCGCAATACAAACAAGATTTTAAACAAATAAAACAAGTTGTTGATGTTGCTGCTGAAAACAATAATTTACCAGTAGAGCTGTTAGGATCTCGTAAATTGATTAATCAATATTTGCTTTGGCGTTATGAAGGCGAAGACATTAATGCAGAAAAGCCAAAGCTTATTTCTGGTTGGCGAAATACGATTTTAACGTTGTAAAAAAGGGCGCTTAATTGCGCCCTTTTCTTAATCTTTCGTTTCTTCACCATTTTCAGTATTGGGTTTTTTGTCGTCCGCCAGCATAATATTAAGTTCAAGAACTGATAGTTCTTCCCCTTTTTTATCCAGCTGCACAGTAACCTGTTCAGGATCTATTTGGACATACTTTCTGATAACATCCAGAATGTCTTGTTTCAGCTGAGGCAGATAATCGGGGCCGCTACGACTGGTACGCTCATGCGCTACGATAATTTGTAATCGCTCTTTAGCCAGTTTCGCGGTACTTTCTTTCCTGCTTTTCAGGAAAAAATCAAGCAATGACATCTGCTGTTACCCTCCAAACAGGCGATTAAAGAAGCCTTTTTTCTCTTCCTGCAAGAAACGGAAATCACGTTTCTCACCCAACAAGCGCGCTACCGTATCTAGGTAGGCCTGACCGGCATCTGAATTTTGATCCAGAATCACTGGCTCACCAGAGTTTGATGCCCGCAGAACAGCCTGTGATTCAGGAATAACACCTACAAGTGGAATAGCCAGAATTTCTTGCACATCTTCTACACTCAGCATGTCCCCGCGATTGACTCGACCCGGGGCATAGCGAGTTAATAATAGATGTTCTTTAACTGGCTCGAGGCCTTGCTCTGCTCGACGAGATTTAGACGCAAGGATACCAAGAATGCGGTCTGAATCTCGCACAGAAGAAACTTCAGGGTTAGTTGTTACAATTGCCTCATCAGCAAAATATAACGCCATTAAAGCCCCAGTTTCGATACCAGCCGGAGAGTCACAGATAATATAGTCGAAATCCATCTCTTGAAGTTTATTGATGATTTTTTCGACACCATCTTTAGTCAATGCATCTTTATCGCGGGTTTGCGATGCAGGCAAAATAAATAGATTTTCTACGCGTTTGTCTTTAATCAACGCTTGATTTAATGTCGCTTCACCATTTATGACATTCACAAAATCATAAACAACACGACGTTCGCAACCCATGATTAAGTCAAGATTTCGAAGTCCAATATCGAAATCGATGACAACGGTTTTTTTCCCTTGCTGCGCCAGGCCGGTACTGATTGCAGCACTACTGGTGGTCTTACCAACACCACCCTTCCCGGATGTAACGACAATAATTCGTGCCATGAATATTACCCTTGTAAACCGTTAGCTTATTAATTTATCGAAAATAATCTTTTCATTATCCAGACGTATCTGGACTTCTTGACCAACGAAGGGCTCTGGGAGGCTGTCACTTAACAAATAATGCCCAGCAATTGAAACTAATTCAGCCTCGAGATGCCCACAAAAAATTCGGGCATCGTGGTTGCCTCTTGCGCCTGCAAGTGCTCTGCCTCTTAAGTTACCATATACATGGATACTATCGTTGGAAATAATTTCAGCGCCATTACTGACTGAGCCTAAAATAACGACTGGGCCAGGAGAATATATCTGCTGGCCAGAGCGTACATTTCCTTGAACTACCTTAGTTGAAATCAATGCATCAGATGGTGAGGTTTCAGCTTGGGCTGTCTGTGCTTCGGCTTCCTCTCTTAATTCTGATGGGGTTTTGTATATTGATTCTTTAGGTGTATGGAGAGTCACAGAATCAGAATTGACTTCTTTTCCCGCAGTTAATATAGCGAGACCTGCGCTTTTGGCGGCTTCACGCATTTCGTTGCTTCTAACTCCTGCCACACCAACCGGAATAAAATTAGCAGCTAAAATGGCTGATTTAATTTTATTAAAATCTGGGGTTTCAGTAAGCATTTCAACGTTAATAACCAACGGTGCAGAATCAAAAAACTTTGGTGCCTGACCGGCTTTTTTTTCTAGAAGTTGTTGAATCTGCTCAGGTAGCGCATCCTCCAGATGCAAAACCGTCATCGTAAAAACACTGCCTTTCAGCTCGTAGCCGCGCTCGGACATCAGTCCACTCCATCACAACAATACATGAGTATTAATTGCGTCACATGTTATATTTCCATGCAATTCATAGCAACAAACCCTAGGGAAATTAATCAGAATCATGATCTGTGCTGTCTATCGAAGTAGCAAAAGGCCTAATACTTATCTTTTCTTGGCCAAAAAAGATGATTTTTCGCTCATTCCGTCTGAGCTGTTGCAACTATTTGGGCGTCCAGAATTATTTATGTTGCTCAGTGAAGCTAAACTGAACGGGCTAAAAGCCATTTCTAAAGAAAAACTGCTGCAGGAATTAGAGCGTAATCATTACTGGTTATGGATTAAACAAGAGGAAGAAAACCTGTTAAAACAGCATCACTCCTTCTTGTCACAGGAAAATAACCATGAATAAAGAAGAACTGATCAAAACTCACTATTGGGAGCATAAAACTCTTGAAGAAATGAGTGATGACGAATGGGAGTTACTCTGTGATGGTTGTGGTCATTGCTGCTTAACCAAATTAATTGATGAAGATACTGATGAACTTATTTATACCAATGTAGCCTGTAATTTGTTGGATCTGGAAAGCTGCAGTTGTTCAAACTACATGAACCGACATACCTTTGAGCCTGATTGCATTAAACTTGACGCTCATTTGGCAAGAACTTTACCGTGGTTGCCGCCTACGTGTGCGTACCGACGAGTTGCTGAGCGTAAACCTTTACCATTTTGGCATCCATTATTAGCTGGCGATAAGCGAAAAATGAACAGATATGCTAAATCAGTCAAAGGCAAAGTAGTGCATGAAAGAGAACGCGGTGATTGGGAAGAGCATATTGTCGTTTGGAAGCTTTAAGTAACTGGTTTACTGACCAAAAAATTTATAAAGCATTGTAATTCAGGAAAATAACCATGATCGATACGATTAATTTCCCCGTAGTGACTGTTGATGGTCCTGGTGGAGCAGGAAAGGGTACGCTTTGCATGCTGCTAGCGACTAATCTTGGCTGGCATTTACTTGATTCTGGCGCGATCTACCGTGTTTTGGCCATTGCAGCGAAAAAACGCGGCATCGCGTTGGACAATGTAACTGCGCTATCTGAACTGGCCAGTAACCTTGATGTCAGTTTCCCTATAGAAAAAGAACAAGTACTGATTGTTTTAGATGGTATCAATGTTACCGATGAAATCAGAACTGAAGCTACCGGTAATCTGGCTAGTCAAGTTGCTGCTTATCCGGATGTCAGGGCCGCATTATTACATCGCCAACAGAATTTCGCTCAAAAGCCGGGTCTGATTGCGGACGGACGAGATATGGGAACCGTTGTTTTCCCCTCAGCCCCAGTAAAAATCTTCCTTGATGCCAGCGCTGAAGAGCGAGCAAAGCGTAGACAATTGCAGTTGCAGCAAAAGGGAATAAATGTTAATTTTGATAACCTTTTACAAGAAATTCAGGAACGTGATTTCCGGGATCGGAACCGTCCTGTTGCGCCATTAAAACCGGCGGATGATGCTATACTTATCGACTCGACAAGTATGTCAATTGACGCGGTTTTTAATCAGGTGTTGCAACTTGTAAATCAGCGTTTTATCCGAGCTGAGTAATTGGCTCGGGTTGGTTATTCTAAGGATGGAATAACTCAATAACCACAACCCCATTTTGGCTGGATTGCCTGATGGACGTTATTAACTTTAAAGTGTTTTTAAACATGACTGAATCTTTTGCTCAACTTTTTGAAGAGTCTCTGCAATATCTGGAAACTCGTCCTGGCGCCATCGTTAAAGGTACTGTTGTTGCCATCGAAAACGGCATCGTACTGGTTGACGCTGGTCTGAAATCAGAATCTGCTATTCCTGCTGAACAGTTCAAAAATGCACTGGGCGAGCTGGAAATCGCATTGGGCGACGTTGTTGACGTAGCTCTGGATTCTGTAGAAGACGGTTTCGGTGAGACTCTGCTGTCTCGTGAAAAAGCTAAACGTCACGAAGCATGGTTGCAGCTGGAAAAAGCATACGAAGAACAGGCAACTGTTGTTGGTCTGATCAACGGTAAAGTGAAAGGCGGTTTCACCGTAGAACTGAACGGTATCCGTGCATTCCTGCCAGGCTCTCTGGTTGACGTTCGTCCAGTTCGTGACACTGCTCACCTGGAAGGCAAAGAACTTGAGTTCAAAGTGATCAAGCTGGATCAGAAACGCAACAACGTTGTTGTTTCTCGTCGTGCTGTTATCGAAACTGAAAACTCTTCTGAGCGCGACAGCCTGCTGTCTACTCTGCAAGAAGGCCATGAAGTTAAAGGTATCGTTAAGAACCTGACTGACTACGGTGCATTCGTAGATCTGGGTGGTGTTGACGGTCTGTTGCACATCACTGACATGGCGTGGAAACGTGTTAAACACCCATCTGAAATCGTGAACGTTGGTGATGAAATCACCGTTAAAGTTCTGAAATTCGACCGTGAGCGCACTCGTGTGTCTCTGGGCCTGAAACAGCTGGGCGAAGATCCATGGGTAGCTATCGCTAAGCGTTACCCAGAAGGCGCTCGTCTGAGCGGCCGCGTGACCAACCTGACTGATTACGGTTGCTTCGTTGAAATCGAAGAAGGCGTTGAAGGTCTGGTGCACGTTTCTGAAATGGATTGGACTAACAAAAACATTCATCCATCTAAAGTTGTTAACGTGGGTGACAATGTTGAAGTTATGGTTCTGGATATCGACGAAGAACGTCGCCGTATCTCTCTGGGCCTGAAACAATGTAAAGCTAATCCATGGCAGCAATTCGCAGAAACTCATGCGAAAGGCGATCGTGTAAGCGGTAAGATCAAATCTATCACTGATTTCGGTATCTTCATTGGTCTGGATGGTGGTATTGATGGTCTGGTTCACCTGTCTGACATTTCTTGGAACGCAACTGGCGAAGACGCTGTTCGTGAATTCAAGAAAGGCGACGAAATCGATGCAGTTGTTCTGCAGGTAGATCCAGAGCGTGAACGTATCTCTCTGGGCGTTAAACAGATCGAAGAAGATCCGTTTAACAAATACCTGTCAGATAACAAAAAAGGTACTATCGTTAAAGGTAAGGTAACCGCCGTTGATAGCAAAGGCGCTACCATTGAACTGGAAGAAGGTGTTGAAGGCTACATCCGTGCTGCTGATGCATCACGTGATCGCGTAGAAGACGCATCTTTGGTTCTGTCTGTTGGTGATGAAGTTGAAGCCAAATTCATGGGCGTTGACCGTAAAAACCGTACAGTAAGCCTGTCAGTTCGTGCTAAAGACGAAGCTGAAGAAAAAACAGCGATGGATAGCGTAAATCAGCAAGAAGAAGCTGGTTTCGGTAATGCTATGGCTGAAGCTTTCAAAGCAGCTAAAGGCGAATAATCGCTCTTAAAAATGGAGCGGTGAAAGCCGCTCCATTTATTTATATCTGATTATGCTGGGGAGAACATTTATGACGAAATCTGATCTTATTGAGCGTCTTTCTTCTAGTCAGCAACATCTTGCCGCTAAGGATGTTGAGGCTGCAGTCCGGGAAATACTGGAATGCATGGCTGCTACTCTTGAAAGCGGTAATCGCATAGAAATTCGCGGTTTTGGCAGCTTCTCTCTGCATTACAGAGCACCTAGAGTTGGGCGGAACCCTAAGACTGGTGAAAAAGTAGAACTTCTTGCCAAAAGTGTTCCTCATTTCAAACCAGGCAAAGAGTTAAGAGAACGTGTAAACTCTTTGTAATTTAACTTTGTTTGGTGTTTTGACATGAAATTTGTGAAATCCATATTATATTTCATGGCTATTTTGTCGTTGGCCATGTTTTTAGTGACGTTGGGTTCAGTTAATGGTCAACAAATCCATGTCAATTTATTGATCGCGCAAGATGATTTTAGCTTGCCAACTTTGCTTGTTGCGGCTTTTTTCTCCGGTTTTTTAGTCGCTTTGTGTGCATTAGGGTTTGGATATGTTGTTGCCAGACTAAAACTGCGTAAATTACAAAATCATATTTCACGCCTATCATCCCAAATTAGTCAGCCTGTTAAGGAATAGTTGAATCAATGCTGGAGTTACTCTTCCTGCTTTTGCCAGTTGCGGTGGCTTATGGCTGGTATATGGGAAGAAGAAGCGTCCGTATTGATGAAGAGCGGAAAAGCTCTCAACGTTCCCGAAATTATGCGGCAGGGATTAATTTCTTACTTTCTGAACAACCTGATAAGGCGGTCGATTTATTTATCGATTTATTACAGGTTGATACAGATACCATTGATACACACCTTGCGCTGGGTAATTTATTTCGTCAGCGGGGAGAGGTTGATCGAGCCATCCGTATTCACCAGAATTTAGTCGCTCGCTGTCTTGATTCGACGGAACAGCAAAATCTTTCTATGCTGGAATTAGCCCGTGATTTTGTTGCTGCCGGATTATTAGATCGTGCAGAAAACGTTCTTCATAGTTTATTAAAAGATGATGAATTAGCTGATGACGCTAGGAAGATGTTGTTACAGATTTATGAGCAACTTAATGAATGGCAAAAAGCGATTGATATTGCAGAAAAATTATCCGGTAAAAATCATCAACGGATTGTAGCTCATTATTACTGTCAGCTAGCGGAGTCTGATTTACTTTTACAAGATTTTAAATCAGCATCCTCACGACTGAAGCGCGCTCTAAAAGCTGATCAGCAATGTATTCGAGCACAAATATTATTCGCACAAGTATATATAAAACTGCAGCAATACGATGCAGCGATTAAACATATAGATCAAATTCCCGAATTATCATCTGCGTTTGCCAGTGAAGCATGGAAATTATTACAGCAATGTAAATCTCATATTGATGCACGTAATTTAGCTTCAATTTTAGTCCGTTGGTTAGAACATACGCAAAATACAACGGTTGCACTAGCACTTGCTGATTCGATTCAATCTGAACAAGGTGTGGCTGAAGCAGAAAATTTTATTCTGCGGCATATTAAAAGAAACCCTACAATGAAAGGGTTCCATCGGCTTATGACTTATCAGTTAGAAGCAATGCATGATGAAAAAGCAGCAGAAAGTATTACTTTGCTTAGATCTTTGGTTGAAAAACAAATAGTAGTAAAACCAATTTATCGTTGTGAGCATTGCGGGTTCTCCAGCAAAGTCATATTTTGGCATTGTCCGTCGTGTAAGCAATGGGGCAGTATTTCGCCTATCCAAGGGTTGGATGGCGATTAATTAAATTTTTGGCAGGATATATGAAAGACCCTAAAGTTATCGTTGCACTTGATTTCGCAAAAAAAGAAGATGCTTTATCTTTTGTCGATCAAGTAACCCCTTCTGATTGCCGACTAAAAATTGGTAAAGAAATGTTTACCTATTATGGGCCGCAATTTGTTGAACAACTGGTGAAAAAGGGATTCGACGTATTCTTGGATCTAAAGTTTCATGATATTCCAACTACGGTAGCTAAAGCAGTTAAAGCCAGTGCTGAAATGGGTGTCTGGATGGTGAATGTTCATGCATCTGGTGGTCGAAAAATGATGGACGCTGCCCGTGAAGTATTAATCCCTTATGGTGATAAAGCACCATTGCTGATTGCTGTGACAGTATTGACCAGCATGGAACAATGCGATTTAGCTGATATTGGCCTTGATATCTCACCATTTGAACAAGTATTAAGATTAGCTACTCTCACTAAACACGCTGGCTTAGATGGTGTGGTATGTTCAGCTCAAGAGGCCTCTGCGTTGAAGTCTACATTGGGCCATGAATTTAAACTAATCACTCCTGGCATTCGTTTAGTGACAAGCACTAAAACAGACGATCAAAGTAGAGTAATGACGCCAGTTGAGGCAATTAACGCTGGTGCAGATTATCTTGTTATCGGTAGACCAGTTACGCAAGCTGCTGATCCTTTAGCTGTTTTACAACAAATAAACAGTTCTTTAGCTTAATTTTAAGCCGCATTAAGCGGCTTTTCTTTTATACACTAATGCAATAAGAGCACCTAATATTGCGCCAATCCAATGTGATTGCCAATGAACTCTCATGCCTATGATATGACTGCTCAGGTTATCGGGTAACATACTATCCATGCTTAGTTTCCCTATTAAAATTAAAATAACAGCTAGAGGAAACCATTGGTGTTTTGCTCGCCATTCTATTATTGAATACCATACAAATAAGCCATGCAATGCTGCAGAGAAGCCAAAGTAAAACTCTGTAGAGGGTAAGAATAAATACAATACACAATTGATGATTGTTACAAGGATGAGACTTGTGATGCACCATAGGCGTACCGATATTTGATTATCATATAGAACTAGCAAACAAAATAAGCCTAGAATATTAAGCAATAAATGAGAAAAGTTGGCGTGGACTAATCCCCCACTGACCAATCGCCATAACTCATGATGGACGATGGATGTTCGATTAAATGACAAATCGATTATATATGTCTGAATTATTTGGAAAATAACCAATAAAAATATTGCGACAAGAAAAAAACGAGTATTTTCTTTAGCAAAAAAAGGTCGTAAATAGCGAAAACTTGAAGTGTGCACAATTAGTTCTTAATGGTTAATCTACATCATCCGCTACTAACTGAATCGCTAAATAGTAGGCCCATTGTGCTGCATTTGAACAGTATATTATAAGGAAACTAATTCTGATTCATGCTGGTGCACTTATAACTGTTTATATAATCCATCAATTGTAACCTGAACTTGCCTAGATAAACCAAAAATATGTAAAAGTAGTAAATATTGGCGTTATTTTGTACATGCACTATGCTGAAAGTACAGTTTTACCCAATGCATTTTTGCATCGCTCATCACTGGTGAATTTGATGAAAAATCTGTTGATGGTTAATCTTTTCCTTTTGAGTCTTGTTGGGTGCGTAGCAACCCAAGCGGACACTGTTCTATCTAATTCAATGGGTGAACAAGCGCCTATTACTACAAGTGGTGTTCAGAAAATACAGATAGAAGGAGGAAGTTATTTTTTTAAGCCCAATCATTTTACAGTTAAAGTAAATATCCCTGTTGAATTGATGATCAAAGTAGAAAGTGGGTTAATTCCTCATAACTTTATTATTCAATCACCTGAGACTGGGGTTATGGTGGAAGAGAGTCTGTCTAGTAATATGAAAACCATCCGTTTTACTCCCAAAGCGGTTGGGAAAATCACTTTTTATTGTAGTCACGGTTTGCCGTTTGCTAAGAGCCATAGAGAAAGAGGAATGGAAGGTGTTATTGATGTGGTAAAATAACCATGTTGATATCTTTACTCGTTGTAGCAATGTTCGCTGGTATTGCACCGGATGAATTATAAAAAGCAATTGATAATTACCGCCAGATTGAGTCCTATGTGGTAACAATTCATTCTACCAGTAAGAATAACATTCAAAATATCAAGTACTACTACAAAAGGCCAGGATTCGTGCGGATGGATTTTATTAGTCCGCACGATGGCGCAGTCCTCATCTATAGCCCAATAACCCATCATGTCAATTTATGGCCATTTGGTATAGGGCATTTCCCTAATTTTAATTTTAACCCGACTAACTCACTGATCCGCGGGAAGGGTGGTCAACGTATAGATCATTCAGATGTTGGTACTTTATTTGAAAGTGTTCGGGCCTTGGCTATAAATGGGACTACAGAAAATAATGTATTAGACCTAGGACAAGTTCATATGATTATAACAGGAGTTAATAATCCAACTTCAAAAGAAGATATTCATCGTTATGAACTATGGTTGGATACAAAAAATGAATTTCCAAGCAAAGTGATTAGCTATGATCATCAAAACAGAGTTGTTGAAACTGTCGTGATGGAAAATCCGACTATTAATATCCAATTGCCAGAAGGGATATTTAACCCTTAATAAGGAGCAATATGGAATACCATCTTGTTACTGTTTGGTTCATTGATGCTCAAATTGAAGTTGTCTATGAGGCTATTTTTGACTCTCTGAATTGGCCTAAGTGGTGGAATAATGTAGAAAGTGTAGAAACTATTTTTGCAGGAGATGTCAGTGGTATCGGTAATATACGACGATATGCATGGCATGGATTTCTACCATATCGTCTTAATTTTGATATTCGAGCCACTCGTATTGAGCCCTTAGTCTCTATTGAAGGTGTAGCAAGTGGCGACCTCGATGGCGTCGGCTGTTGGTCTTTCACCCAAAATAAAAATATGACGATTGTAAATTATAGTTGGCATGTAAAAACAACATCTTTTGGAATGAATGTTTTCGGGTTGTTGGCATATCCTGTAGTCAAATGGAATCATAATTATGTAATGCAGAAAGGAGGGGAAGCATTGGCCAATTTACTTAACGTCCAGTTAATTAACATCATGCATTACACATAAAAAGAGAAATTTGATATAAAAATTTCTGTAAAAATAACAACTGTACAAAAAACATTAAAATTGATTGTTATCGTTTTCCCTACATATATACGGTCAGTTTATGTACATATCAATGAGATGGCATAATATTCAGAGATGTTGAGACTAAAAACTTGAATCTGGTTGTTTTAAAAATTCAAGTTCCTCTGATGTTGATTCACGTCCGAGCACTTTATTCCTGTGTGGGAACCGCCCAAATTGGTCTATTATTGCCTTGTGTTTATATTCGAAATCTAGATTTGTGGCATTGCCTAATGCTTTATATAACTCCACTGCTTCTGAATGAATTACTGCCGACTCACTATGCATATATGGTAAATAAATAAAACTTCGCTTTATAGGTGCAAGCTTAAGATCAAACCCATTACCGATTGCTATATGGGCGAGAACAAGTGCTGCAAGGTCAAATTTAAAGGCCTCTGGTTTGTCTCGGTAAATATTCCTAGAAAACTGGTCTAGTATAATGATTTCGGCTAATGAGCCCTCTGGGGTGTTGCGCCAACTGTACAGCTCACCTTGAGTTGCTTGTCTATGTAAATCACCGAATTTATAACGTATCGTAGAATCAAATTCAGGATCTTTTTGCCACCATAATTTGGTATCGATTTCAGAAAACCAAAATGCGAGCACCTGCTGAAACATAAAATATCCTCTAATTTATCTACGAAAATTACCCGCGGGGCACAGCTAAAAAAACGCCAACTGACATAAAAATAAGACCAATAAACCGTGGCAATGTTATTGCGTGTGTTGGTGCACCTAATAAGCCGAATTGATCTATTGCTGCCATAGATATGAGCTGGCCTAGAAGAACAAAAGCTATTGCATTGCCGACACCAAATTTAGGTGCAACCCAAGTGACGCTGAGAACATAAAAGGCTACAAATGTACCAGCTAAATAGAAGTAGAAGGGGAGTGTTGCATTGTTCGGAAATGTTTTCAGGCCGCCTTCGACTGCGAAAAGGAAAGCAACCGAGATCAGCAGCGCCACCAGAAACAAAATACAAGCGGCGAAAGCAGGGCTTCCATATGTAGAGCCCAATGTTGCGCTTAGCGCGGCCATAATAGGGATGCCTATGCCGGTAACTAACATGAGACATGAGAAAAAAAGTTGATTTGCCATGAGTTAAGACCTTCTTGGATTCGGAGGGATGAATGTTAGACGCCACCTAGGAATTACTCTTGTTTGACTATATCGACGGAAATCTCCACAGCAGGAATCATTCCTCTATTCTCAAGCCAGTGTGTTGTATTCCTATCTTCGGACCAGCCAACTCCTGGTCCATAGTCTGTAGCTACACCATTTCGATGATCGGTAATCGTTCCTTGAAGAATATAAACAGTACCTGGTCTGTCTTTATGATCGTGTAGTGGACCAAAGACGCCGCCTGGCTCAATAGTTACCATCCTCATTCGAAGTTGTCGCCCACTCATACCCTCAATCTCTGGGCCAAGGTCAACGGTATTTAGGAGTTGGACTGTAACTCCTTTCGTCTCAGGTGCTGCTTGTTGGTTGTGCATAATCCTTCCTCTCTTTACTTTCACGGGCTGGCAGTTGTCTTGAAAGGAGTTATCCGTAAGCATTTTTGGCAAAAATGAAAAACAGAGCTGACAGTATAAATTTAGCCTCAAACTCGTTGGGTGTTGATTATTTTGTGTTGTTTGCTAGTGCAAAAATATTGTCTAGGGCTGTTGGGTCTGAATTTATATATCGTTCAGAGTATGAAGTTTAAGGCGGGAATCATAAAATCTGGCGACATGGATTCAGGGTCTGTCACAGTATGTGCTGTCTAAAACAGTATCGAACAAGACAAAAGTGGTATCATTTTCAAAGCCTTAAAATCTGAAATTATTTTCTCAATTGTTTGTGCAGTAAGTAAGTGAACATACCCACGGAGACATCATGCCCATCATTCGCATAATTACTTTATTAACTGCTCTCTTCTTGGTCAGTGCGTGTGAAACTATTCGTTATGAATATACACCACCATCTACTGTTGAGGGGAAGCAGTGCGTAGTCCAATGCGCGTCAGTCAGAGAAATGTGCCGTGGTAATGAAAATCAACGTGCCGCATATAAAGAGCAATCATGTGAACAACGTTCAGATGCTAATTATTATGTTTGCATGAACAGCACTAGACATAACAAAGAGCTGCAAGCGCAGTGCAGTAAAAGAAGAGAGTATTGTTCCGAATATCCTGATGTTTCGCATTGCAACGATGAATACAACCAGTGTTTTTCTGTCTGCGGCGGCTTAGTTCAGCGGATCGTAGAGAAATAGTTTAACGGTTCGGCTGCAATAATCAGAAAGTGTCGGGCATAGTGAAGTGTGTAACACACTACACTTTGCTGTTATGATCAGCCGATTTCAACCAGCGCAATTTTGCGCCCGTTGAATATTTCGATGCTAAAGGTGAAAAACGCCCAGCTTACGAAATGACAAAAGATGGCTTCATCTTCCTGGTCATGGGTTTTACCGGTCAAAAAGCAGCAGGTATAAAAGAAGCCTACATCAACGCATTCAGAAGCAGTTGCGGAATATCAGAAAGAATTAGAGAACTACAGCGATCGTTGCCGGCGTTACCGTGACATCGTCGAACATCTGCAGTTAGGGGCATCATTGATAAAAAGATAGGAGAGGGGCAAAAAATCTGCCGCCATTTTGGCGCCACTTATGCGGTTAGCATGTGCTAGAAAAAACTAAGGCCACTACGAATAGTGGCCTTAAGTCTTTGTTTTATAATGGTGCCGATGGCCGGAGTCGAACCGGCACGCTGTAACCAGCGAGGGATTTTAAATCCAGTCTTTTAACCAACCCTATCAAGAGGTTAAGTGATAAATCGAAAATATAGAAATTGATTTAATTTATTGATTTTTCGAAGGTCTCAGCTGCGTTATTACCCTGGTTTTTACTGATTTTTACGCCAAATTTTGGAGTAGAGCGGAGAGCATCTTTTTTAAATTTCATGATTTCGTTTTAACGGTATCAACTGCTGGAACGCGTTTAACTGATCGATCGTAGACGTTAACTTGCGATTCAGTCTTATGGCCGCTCACAAGTTGTTTGTCTCTGCTAGAACCGCCGACATCACTAATTGCCTTAGCTTTGATATCGTGGAAAGTGAAGTCGAGTGGCCACCCTGATTCGGCCCTCGCTTTTTTCATGACTTCATACCAAGCTGTACTGAATCCGCTATCGGTATATGGATAGCCATCAGCTTTAACTACTACAAAAGCCCTGTATTGATCGCTGTGAAGTTGTTTAGCTGCTTTGACCACTTTTTGTAATCGAGGTGACCATAACTTAATTTGCTTAACCCCAGTTTTACCCTGCTGAATAAAAACACCTTCATCTAAAATTTGATCCCACCGCATTGTCAGAATGTCACCTTTTCTTGCCGCGCATAAGTAACTTAACTCCATTGCTACTTTAATTGCAGGCGTCGCACATTTATAAACCAGGTCATATTCTATGTCTGTTATATAGCGAGTTCTGGAGCGCTCTTTGTATTGTTTAACCCCATGACAAGGGTTCTGGTGAACTTTCCCTCGCTCGTAGGCCCATCGGAAAGCACGAGAAAAGAAGGCTTTTTCTCTATTTGCTTGTATGCGAGAACTTAAACCTCGTTTATCCATATAGGCACGAATATGTTTGGGTTCTACCATTTCAGCTCTCATCTTTCCGAAAACTAACAGAATGTTTTTGCTGTTTTTACGGTAATCACTTCTGGTTAGTGCTGATAAATCTTTAAAATCTGAGGACTCAAAAAATTCTGACAGCAATTTTGATACAGTAAAGGTTAATGAGTCTTCGTTAATTAGTTTTTCATAGGCTGCCCATACTTCAGACTGTTTTTTATCTGCTCGACATAATGTAATGGATCCTCCCTGGGGTGGGTTAAATACATAAAAATTACCTTTTAGATATACCCGCTTTGGCATCCAATTATCTTCTTTGTTTGCTCTTACCCTCGACATGGTAATGCCTCCAGATTAAAGCCATCATTCTCTGTTGTCGGTATAGCTTGAATTTCTGTTATCCATGCTCGTGCTATTCTGATGTGACCATCTTTTCGAATGACATACCGAATGCTATAGCGGTCGAGAATCTCTCTCTGCTTATATGCTAATTTGTAGCCGGTTAGTTCAAACAACTCATCATCAGTTAAAAATAGATTAGATAACATACAGAACTCCTATATGTTTCAGTGCTCAAGGTTTGGGTTTGATTTGGAATTCGAGAGATTTGCATCAGAAGCGGGTTTATTTAACGTTAAAATAAACCCTTATAAAACAGATATATTACTCACATTGATCTAACTGATCATATATTTCACTACATGTTTGATCGTATCGATTTTGATCTAATTCAACGCCAATGAACGATCTGCCAAGTTTGGCGCATGCTTTTCCTGTCGAGCCTGAACCCATGAACAAATCCAGCACTACTTGCCCAGGGCGACTGGATGACTCAATTATGTGTTGCATCAGATCTGCGGGTTTCTCGCATGGGTGTTTTCCTGGGTAATAAGCAACTGGTTTGAAAGTCCATACATCGGTGTAAGGCACATTAACGCTGACTGAGAATGGGCGACGTAGCGATTCATACTCTGCTTTCAAAGCATCATAATTTTTTGTCAGTAGCTGGTATTGTTGGTTCAGCGATTGATATTCCATGGTTAGTTCGGAATATGATTTATCTAGTTGTGACGCTTTATCATTAAACAACTGCTGCAGCTGTTTGTATTGCTGATCTGAGGGGAGCTGCCACTGAGAAGCACCAAACCAGTGTGAACACATTTGTGAATTAGTTACTTTGTTGATTTCAGCTGCAGATATGTTCAATGTTTCTTTTGCGGTTTTGAAATAATTAATCAATGGCTGAAATACCTGCTTTTTAAGTTCAGCGCATTTTGATGCGTAGCCAGTACATCCCTTAGCAAACCCCTCAGCACCATAGTGCTCAGCAAAAATGATCCGTTCAGTTGCAGGGAAAAATGCTCTTAGCTGCGATTTTTTCTGCCGCAACCATGGGCCGTTCGGTTTAGCCCAAATAATATGGCTCAAAACATTAAAGCGCTGACGAACTAATAATTCTGTGTCACTTGCCAGTTTAGAGCCGCAAAAAAGATAAATACTCCCTGAAGGTTTTAGTACCCGCCAGCATTCCAGCAAAATGCCATCAAGCCACGCCAAATATTCTTCTACTGACTGCCACTGATTATCCCAAGCATCTTTTTTGACCCGAAAATAGGGCGGGTCTGTCGCGATCAAGTCGATACTATTATCAGGTAATTGCTTTAGAACAGATAACGCATCGTCACAGTGAAGTGTAATGCGGTCATTCTGATAAGTTTTTTGCATAGTGAACGTCTCCAAATATGGGACGCTCACCGGCGCTCGAATTAAATATTTTCTTACAACGAGGGCATTTTATTTCTACTTCACCCGAATATCGGGCCAGCAGCTTGCTGCAATGCGGGCATCGGAACTCAGTTAACCGTTTAATTTTCATCAGTTCTCTCATCTGTTGAGCTGATTACATGAATTTATCGGAAAACAAAGTAAGGGTAAATAGAATGACTGTATAAATATACAGTCATTCTCATATGAATCATGTTTCTATGTGGTTGATGCTAAAACTATTAAGGCGCTGTAGCTTCAAGCATCAATGTATCAGGCAATTTACTACTGATATCTGTAATCAGATTCTTAAACGCATCTTCAAGAATGCGTTCAGGTTCAATTAGCTCATACCACAACTGCAGATCACCATCTCGCAGGCGGTAACGTAATCGCGCTTCTAATGCGTAGTAAACACCGTTATGAAATGGGGGAAGTGACAGTAAGATTTTTTCCGGTAGTGATGTGTTGCCACCACCTTTTTCATCGCTAAACGCAAAGCTGAACGTACCATCCTGCAAACGGCGGACTGACTTGAATTCTGATTTACGCGTTTCCTGAAAGGCGAGCACCATTTCCAGTAATTGTGGGCCCGAGAAACCCTGATTAACCTCGTTAATAGGCGCGATATCAGAGATATGTGTTTCAATGAATTCCGCAAACTCCAGCTGGTTCATTTTTGATTTGTTGTACTTGTTCCAGGCTACCCAATTTTCTGAGAGTGGACAGGCATAGATTGCCTTATGTTGCGCCCATTCAGGATCTGCATTCGTCTCGTGATAGTCGAGCACTGCAGTGAACTTAACCGCACTGGGGTCTGCGAAGATCACTGTTCGTGGGTCAATAAAGCGTTTGATGTAGTCGATGAATGAATCACTGGTCAGCAGATTTACAGTCGCTCTGATTCTGTTGGGTTTTTCCTGCAGCGATTCCGTAGATTTGAATTCATAACCTTCAGGAACAATAGCAAACGGTATGCAACCTGACTCCGGCTTTTGTAAGCCGGCAATAATTAAAGCCTGCAGTTGAGACAAAGAGTTTGGATTGGTTAGAGTTTCCATAACATTTCCTTTAAGGACTAAATTTAAGAAAAGTTGAATGCTTACTGGCGCTGAGCATTAACTTGGATCGGGGCGTTTTTATTGGTGTCTTTGGTGATGACTTTTAAGTCCAGCTGCTGTTGAACTGGGTCATTGCGGAGCAAGTCACCATCAGCGGTTGACCACATAATGGTCTCGGCGCGTGGTAATTCTGGAATTGAGGCCTTTACTGTAGGAGTGATTTTCACGGCATCTTCATTACTGGTATTCAGTAATGAGACTTTAAGCGTCAGAGTCAGCGTGCCTTGTTTCTTGGTTTCCCGTACTGACTTAACGACTTCTGCCATTGCTTCGGTTAGTTCTTCATCAAGCACACCTCGGTTGAGATAGGCTATTTGCTGTGCAAAAGGTGTTTGTTCCATGGCTGTTCTCCTGTTTTCAGGCAAAAGAAAACCGGCTGGCGAGAAGTCGTCAGTCAGTTATGGTTAGGGTGGAAGAGTGCGGTTTACTGTTTAGGAATTAGCAGAGAATCTACCGGGCTGTTCATATCAAGCAGGTATGCGGAAAATTGTTTTAACTGTTCGTGCTGGTTAATTGTTATCAACAAACTGACTGGTGCTTTTCGGTAGTTCAGTTCGTAATTTTTAAGTGTCGTTGGCGGCACACCTAATAGAGTTGCCATCTTTGGGCGGCTCAGCCCCAGGCTATTTCTAAGCCGCATTAATTTGGCTGCGAACATAACATTGATGGGGTCTTTTTCTGGTACAGATTCTGACATGGTAAAACCTCTGATAATTGACTAACAAAATTTTGGTATCTACCGGCTTTGAAGTCTTGGATGGTTTCCCGTCAGGATATGATCATAGACATCAGCATCTTTCGATAAGTAGCGCTGTTCATTTTGGAGTGCGCGGTTGATGGCTTCAAAACGACGTTGCCGCTTGCGATTTTGAATAAATGAACTGAAAGAAAACATATAATTAGCCTCTCAAATTATCGTTATCTCAATGAGTGATACGTTATAAACGGTGATTTTGTTCAATCTTCATCATCTCCAATCGCCACTCAATTTCATCACGCAGCTTCTTTTTCCGAGAATCCGATTTACTGACGGAATTAGGCGCTTTTATCTTGGATGGATCTTTGGGTGGCAGTGTCGCAATTGTGTGCCACCGGCTTCTTGTACGAAGTACATCATCGATAGAGTCGGGCATGGCAGCCTCCGAAAAAAGCCCTCCGGAGAGGGCAAAGTACCGGCGGAGTGATTTGTTTATCAGTAGAAAAGAAACTCAGAGACCAAGTTACTTTTCTGTTGATAGAGATTTCATGGCCATCAGCGTATCGAGCGACGGCTGGCGACAGGCATCGGCAGTTTTCTGCTTACGGTCAGGCCATGACAAAACGGAGCCAAATTGTTAAAGAACAGGCGATTTCAGGTTGAATTTTCCCGCGTCAAGAAATCCGAAGATTTGACGTAAGGTTTCTCTCTGTTCGCATTAAAGAAAAACGCTCTGATTCAGAATGCTTTTCTTTAATGTGATGACGGATGGTATAGGCACATCCGACTCCGCGTATTCTTCTGAGTTCAACGACTCAGGAGAACTCTTATGCTTGATAAATCAGATCAGTTAGCCATCACAAAACTTACTTTGGATTACCTAGCTCAACTCCAGACATCTAACAGCACTACTCCACTGGCAGGCGAAGCCATTACTGCAATACTTCGTCAAACAGGAAAAGATAGGCATCACGTTACCTTTGTTGAGCTTTTTGACGTCGTTTACAGCGAAATAGAAAAAAAGATCAACGCCTGATATAAAACAAGGCAGACAGAGCACTAATAACTAAACTCAGTGTTCTGTTTACCTTCATCGGTCTCTCCTGTTGCTCATCGTGTTAGTTTTCATGAATTACCTACGCCGTAACGTGGCGCCCTCGGGTTTGTTTCTCGCCGCACTGTGTGCTGCTGTTGTGATAATTAAACACGCAATGTGTTTATTGTGTCAACACGTAATGTGATTTATTTTTGTGCACAATAAGTACAGATCGTGATGGGATTCAAAAAAGCAAAAGAAAACCCGCTTAAGCGGGTTAATGAAAATTAATCTGGGGAATTAGAAGCGGATGATAACGTCTTTGATGTAGCCGACAATTCTACAATTACCATTGACCTTGATGACATCGTAACGGTCATTCCATGGGATTAGATATTTATTGGGACCATCAATTCTAAATTCTTTGATTGTAGCTTCGTCGCTACCATCAAGCATGGCTGCAACCACTTTCCCGTTAAGTTCCAGCGGATCAAAGATAGGTTCTACGCATGCTATAGCCCCATCGGGGATCGATTTGCCTCCATTTCTTCTTTCCATTGAGTCACCACGAACTTGTAACGCAAAAGCAAATTCTGACAATGATTCATCTGCTGGCACCCAATCTGTAACGTCTGATGGAATGATCGGGTCTCCCGTTGTCGTCCAAACACCAGCTTGAACAAACGATATAACTGGTATGCGCTTTAATTTGATTTCAAAAATACCGATGTCTTCTAGACGGGATTCATTCTTTGTAGCTGATGTTTCTCCATACAGGAGCTCAGCTGGCGTAATATCTAAGGCCTTAGCCAATATTTCGGCAATTGCTGGCTTAATACCACGAATTCCTGATTCGTAATTACCTACACGAGATTGGGAATCCCAGCCACATCTCTCAGCTAATTCGGCCTGACTCCAACCTTTTGCTTCTCGGAGTTTTTTAACTCGTTCCCCACGGATCTCATTTTCGGTTTTCATTCATTCACCAGTGATTACATGTAATCAATTTTGCGCGTTATATCACGTTACGTGATATAAATTCTTTCACGTTACGTGTTTACAAAAGAACACATTATGTGTTTAATTGTCTTATTAATCATACGAGGTGTGTAATGAACCTAATTGCTGCCAAGAGAAATGAAATTAATAAGACCCAAAGCGAACTAGCTCAGCTGTGTGGTTGGAAGCAATCAAGACTAGCTAATTATGAATCTGGTCGTACCCCTAAGCTTTCAGACTGCAGAAAAATTGTCGCTGCATTAAACGAGCTAGGTTGTGCTTGCTCATTAGATGATGTCTTCCCACCTGGAGCTGATGCAGAGACTCTGGTTGCATAGATTTTTCCCAATTATATAGCGCGTTTCTGGAATGAGTTACCACACAGGAGGAGCTTGAATTATGGAGTCAAAAAGAGAAGTGATTGCTGCAATCATCGAAAAATTTCCGGGTGGTAAACCTGCCGCCGCCGCGGTGTTGGGAATGAATATTGTGCGGTTTAACAACCACCAATATGAATCGAAGGGGAGCCGCCCGTTCGATGATGACCAGATTTATCAGCTCGAACAAATTGCTGGCACCACACACTACGCCAATTACATAGCACGGCTATATGAAGGTGTTTATGTACCGCGAACAGAACGTGATGAATTGGATTCTGTGGAGCTGGAATCTTTACTCATGAACCTCTGTGCAAGCAACGGTGAATTACATATCACCATATCGCAAACAACACAGGATGGTGTGATCAGTAAAGCAGAAGAAATGATGATCAATGAAAAGCGGGATAAGGCATTAGTCGCGTTACATCAATACATTGAAGCTACGAAGGCAATATACAAACGATAAAGCTGATCAAAAAAAGCCCCTGCCAAATAGCAGGGGGAAGGAAAGAATATTCCCGAGTCAGAACACGAAATAATGAGTATTAACGATAGCCGGTCAGCACAGATTTGAGTAACTGCTAATGATGTCAGGGGACAATAACGAGAAGAAAAATACCCGAACAACTTAATTCTCGGGGAATGATGACGACACTCACGGGATATAAATAAAGCGTAGATATGGGATTCAAAAAGGGCAAGTAATGACCAAGAAAATCAGTTCTTTTCGAACTCTGTCGGTCGAAGATTGCCGAGAAATCTCTAGGCAATTTAAAACGAAAATCAGTGTTGGGGTTCGTTTTGGTGTGGAAGAGGTGACGACGGTATTCGCTGTGCCGCCTCAATTATTTTCTCAGCAAGCTGGATCATCCGAGCATCAGGTTGATGGGCCCAGCATAAAGGGCAACACGTTTAGTTAATTGGAGACAGCTCATGCCTGCTTATACCGATACGTCACCAAGGCTGCCGACGCGAAGGGCGGCCATGAAATATGCCCAAAACCTTGGTTATAAGCGGGTAGGGAAGCAATTGATAAAAGACAATCGCTTTGCGGTTATCACGCCAATGCCTGCATCGAAATCGTTCAAAGTCATAGAAGGAGTGCCCACATGAGCGCCGTGATCCAGTTATTTCCTAATTCAATGCAGACGGCATCGCCGCGTCGGGAGGCTCGTGTGGCAGATTGTGAAGAAGGCTATACGCGGCTGGCCAACGACATTCTGGAAACGGCATATAAGGTGCGGTTGAATGGTAACGCCATGTCTGTGCTGCTGGCTGTGATCCGGTTGACTTATGGTTGGAACAAATCACGCGATCGCATCGCTGGTGTGCAATTAGCTGATGAAACAGGATTAAACGAATCGGAAGTGTCGAGAGCGGTCGCGCAGTTGCTTGAACGACGAATTATTGAGGCCGAAGGCGACAAACGGAAAATCAAAACGATCGGTATTAACCGCCGAGTTGATGAATGGATCTTGCGTAAACCCGCAAGATCAGTTGCGCAAATACACAATTCAGATTGCGCAAATACGCAAACCGGGTTGCGTAAACACGCAAACACCAAAGACATTTCTCCAAAGACATTAAACCAAAGACAAGATAAAGATCTTTTGGGGGTAAGCGCGGAAAAATCCGCGTCACCCCCTGAACCAGAAAAAATACCCATCGATGCGGTTGTTCATGAACGGCGAGGTAAAACCCTGCTTTGGGGAAATACTGACGACCAGAAGTGTGCAAACTGGTTGAGCAATCTCAGAGCTAAAGCGTTTACGGCAAAAGGGCTCAGCGAACCCAAAGCACCTGACGCTATCAAGTGGGTTAACGAAGTGCGATTGATGCGGTTGCACGACCAGCGTAGCCATCATGATATTTGCGAATTGTTCCTCTGGGTTTGTAAGACTGGTCGAGAGCTCGAATTTTGTCAGGGGCCGAAGAAACTACGCGACAAATGGGATGAATTATTACTGCGTAAAGCGAATTCAGAACGTGGTGTGAATCAGCGACCGCTGAGTAACCTGGAAGCTGCACAGGCGAGGGCGCAAGCCATAATCGATGCCGGGTTAGGGGGATACGATGAAAACACAATCCTCTGACGTTATTCC
Source organism: uncultured Tolumonas sp. (assembly GCF_963678185.1). Taxonomy (NCBI): domain Bacteria; kingdom Pseudomonadati; phylum Pseudomonadota; class Gammaproteobacteria; order Aeromonadales; family Aeromonadaceae; genus Tolumonas; species uncultured Tolumonas sp. The sequence goes on along the minus strand of NZ_OY782757.1, from coordinate 665,250 downwards.
GATGAACACTGGTGTTCAGCTGCGAGATGACAAACCGATTAGCGAACCGATGGCGCTGTTTGTCGCAAAGGAATTACTGCCGATGATGAGCGGGTTCTGGCACAAAAGCGCGGCTCAACTGAACAACAATTTCACCGGTAACGGGCTGGCTTATGGATTGATGCTGAAGGGAATATCTGTTGGGTTGATCCGAAGCGTAGTTGTGGCTCAGGCAGAAAGTAGCCGGGAATTTGCACCAACGCCACAAGAGCTTAAACAACTTTGTTTGTCAGTAATGAACCAAGCGATGCCTCAAGAAACGTATCGCAAAGAAGCATCGATTAGAGCTCTGGAAATGCAGGCTCAGGCGAAGGCACTGAGGGGAGAAATCAGCGATGCTGAAATACCCGGCTTTACTCGGGTATTGCAGGCTAGGTATGAGCGGGATGGGTTTGTTGTGTCGGGGCGATGGGTTTGATAGTTGCTATCACAGATAAGTTTATTCTTATCGATAGTGGTTAAAAATACTATTTTTAATATGTGTACCTATACATTCAGCCATTTTAGGAGGTACTGCATTTCCAATTTGTTTTGCTTTTGACAACATGGAACCATGGAATTTATATTCCATAGGGAATGTTTGTAACAATGCTGCTTCTCGAACGGATATTGCTCTATTCTGCTCTGGGTGACCAAATCGGCCATTAGAATAACTTATGCACCGAGTTGTCAAACCACTAGCTGGCTTATCCCAATGTAAACGCCCATAAACATCTGAATGGCCAATGTGTCCTTTGTGACAATCCAGCAATAAATGTTCTGGCCAAGTTTCTCTACCTTTTCCCTCTGGTGTGAGAGATATTCTTAGTTTATTAAGCTCAGATAATTTTGCTGATATATGATCTGGAATCTCAGGATGTTTTTCACCTGCACTGATTGAGGGAAGACTTCCAATCCATTCTCTAACAGTTGAATATGGTGTCTTTATTCCATCACAAAGTTTTGATGGCAGGTCAATTTCAAAATGTTTGGACGCTACTAATACTAATCGCTCCCGCTTTTGAGGAACGCCAAACCATAAGGCTGGAAGCACATCATAGGTATAGTGGTATTTGTTGTTTTTTAACGTATCCAATAAGTAGGAGAAAGGACTATTATTGTTTGTCGATAACTTCTGCATTCCCGGAACATTTTCAATAAGGATAAAATCAGGTTTATTTGCATTAACAATATTTGCAAAATAATTAAGAAGCTCTTTTCTTGGGTCTGATTCATTCTTTTTCATATTTTGTTTAGAGAATGGCTGGCACGGAGCACAACCACAAAAAAGAATTAAATTGTTATCAACTCTTAGATCGTCAACCAGAGAGCTTATTATTTTTTGGTCGATGTTTTTTATGTCATCATTAATATAATAAGCATCTGGGAAATTTAATTTAAACGTGGATGCCGCATCTTTATCTATATCCAAGCCAAACGCGATATCAAATCCCGCTTGCGAAAGACCACAACTTGTTCCACCACAACCAGAAAAGAAGTCGAATACTTTGATTGAACGATGCATAACAACTCCCCTGTAAAACTAACGAATAGTACCACACTCTAGGAATTTGTTCACCATTTTTCTTATTTCATCAAATGCTGAACAATTAATATCAATTTTTGCCAGCATTCGACGTTGTGTTTGAAATATATCTTCACTATTGACATCACTTTTATCTAATTCATTCATAGTTAATTTTTTAATAATATCTTTCTCAGAAACGCTGATAATGTCAAACGACTCGATTTCTTCTTTAAAATGCCCACTGGCATTCTGTATCAAATAAGTTTCCGGGTTGTCAAATGGCAAATAAGAAAGATACTTGTATAAATAATCTATAATATCTCTTTTAAGCTGTACATCTCGTTGAGGGCTAATGTTTGATTCTTTAATGGGCTTTATCTCAACGCTTGTTATTTTTTTTATAATTTGATCAAGATTTTTATTTTCTGAGTCAGGTATTGATTCAGATTTCTGTGGTTCAAAGCCAGTATATTTATCACCATCCAATATAAATAAAACATCTGTTTCATTTTTAACAACATGAGGAGGGATTAATTTTGTTAAAATTTGTTCAGCTCCACCTGGTATGTACTCTATATTGATGCTTTCCTTTGTAGCTTCACCACAATTTTTTATTGCTTTAATAATAAATTCTTTAGCTAATTTATCTTCCACAATAATCAGTTTTTTCTTTATTCTCTGATAGTCCCCTATTTGATAAAATGCTTCTTCTGCTCTAACGTTGTTTTCTATTTCAATCATTCCAGTTAATATGTTTGCACTAAATAATTTAATAGCAAAACTAGGCAGGTCATTAATGATTAAAGACGAATGAGTAGATATAATTACTTGTAGTTTTTTGTTTTTAACTTGTTCTCTCAGGAAAATCATTAATTCCCCCTGAGCTCCTGGATGTAAGGAAACCTCAGGTTCATCCAAAAGAATTAATGACCTGTCAGCAGCATTTAATACTTTATTAACTAGCATGACAACCGCGAACTCACCACTTCCTGCAAATGCCTCTGAATAGTTAAGAGTGGTTGTTTCTAAAATTACAGTTGGAGCTTTTGTTTTTTGAAAAAGTTCATGTTCAATTAATCGAATTGATTTATAGTCCCTTCCTAATATTTTATTGATTTCAGCTATTTTGGCTTTATCTAGGAGTTGATTTAAATGTAGCTTTTCATTTTTTCTGGCAAATGGTTTATAAGTTTTAAAATTATTGTCTATTATCTTTTTTAAATGCTTGCTTCTTGCTCTAAGAAAATCTTTTTTTGATTTATTATCAAATTCTGCATGATAAAAAAACTTATCAAAAGCACTTATTGTTGCTCGAAAATCAATGTAGACAACTTGCTTATCAATAGCCTTCCATCTTGTTGCAAGGGCGTTTAGTGACTTTTTATCATCATCGGACAATGAATTCATTCCATCTTTTATTGCGGGCCTTGTCGGCTCCCAATAGTCAGGATCACTATCTTTTAATATTCTTTGCTTGATAACTTCAACTATTTTGTCTGTACTGGCATCGTGATATCCGTAGATAAATCTTGGCCGTTCTCCACCTTCCTTTAATTTTATTTCATCGATTTCTGTTGAAAACCATAGATTTCCCAGTGAATAATTGTTAGGTGAGCCATATAGTGCTCGCAGCACAGAGCTTTTATTTGTTCCATTTCGTCCAACTAAAGCTGTGATAGGGTAACTAAAAGAAATTTTAGACTGTGGATCAATATTTTTTAAATAAGGAAATCTAATGTGTCTAATGAATGGTTCTAAAGAATAGTTTTCATACAAATTCATTAACGCATCAGAATGTTGAATTTTTTTAGTTTTTTTCATTATATAAATTTAATAGGTCAATAACTGAAGTTATTTTACACAATGGATTCATATTCGTCCATTTATCATATAATAGTTTCGCTAGCACATAAGTATGTATTAAACTACAAGTTATAAAACTAATGGCAACTCATTCCACTTAGTTGTATACGCAGGCGATAAATGTCCGCGTTTCATAGCCCATTCCTGCCTGATGCCTTGCCCTGCAAACCAGATGTTACCTTTGCCGCTGTAGTTGATTTTGTCGATAACGGACATCAACTGTTTACTATCAGGGCGGCTGTTAACTTCATCAAAAAGGCTTAGTTGGTAAATGCCTGGTTCATAGAAATCACCGAGCATAATTCCACCTTTCATGTACCGATAACCATCTTTCCAGATTAGGCGAAGCATGCGATGGGCATACATAATGATGTCTCTACTGTCATCCGTGGGAATTTGCAGATTGGCAGTCGCTGAGTTTGAATAATATGGATCTCTGCTGGAGTTAGGGTTTGTTCTTATAAATACAGTTACCGATTTAGCGTATTGTTTTTCAGTTCGGAGTTTTTCGGCTCCTCTAGCTGCATAATCACAGATAGCTTCGCGCATTTGCCGATATTCTGTTATCCGCTGGCCAAAAGAACGGGAGCAAAGTATCTGTTTCTTGGTTGGCGTGATGTCTTCTAATTCTAAACATGATTCGCCATTTAGCTCATATACTGTGCGTTCAACGACAACAGAGAACTGTCTTCTGATATTTTTAGGGTCTGCGTCGGCTAATTGGAGTGCAGTTTTAATTCCTAACATATTCAATTGTTTTGATAATCGGCGACCAATTCCCCAAACTTCTTCAACGGGCATGAGTTCAAGTAATTTTCGCTGTCTAGTCCGAGCAGTTAAATCGACGACACCACCAGTAGCAGGGTACGTTTTGGCCGCATGGTTGGCTAACTTTGCTAGTGTTTTGGTCGGTGCAATGCCAACACAAACGTTTATTCCAGTCCATTTACCAACGGTCTCTTTGACTTGTTTACCAAACGTTTCTAATTCGGTGGCATTTGATACACCTGATAGATCCAGAAAAGCTTCATCAATCGAATAAACTTCGACGCGAGGTGCCAGCATTTCCAACACCGACATCACTCGTGATGACATGTCGGCATATAGCGCATAGTTAGACGAGAAAACCTGAATTCTATAGCGTTCGATTTCGTCTTTAATTTGATAAACCGGTACGGCCATTTTGATACCGAGTGCTTTTGCTTCTTTTGAACGAGCGACGACGCAGCCATCGTTATTAGATAGCACTACCACAGGGGCATGTTTGATATCGGGTCGGAAGAGTTTCTCGCAACTGGCGTAGAAGTTATTGCAGTCGACTAGCGCAAAGACATTGTTCATTTGTTGAAAAGCATGTTGCGAACAACGTTCGTGACTACGCCAAATATGTCCAGTTCTGCATCTTCAGAGATCTCGATAATGGCATAGTCCTTATTGCGTGGTATCAAACATGGTCTAGGTGTTAGACCTAATTCTTTCACCGTCATTTCACCATTCAGACAAGCAATAACTGTGTGCCCATGTACTGCAGTTATTGATCGGTCAACCACCAGAATATCGCCAGGGTAAATGCCAGCTTCAATCATCGATAAGCCTTCGACTCGGACGAAGAATGTTGCCGCAGGATGATGAATGCACAGCTCATTCAGGTCTAAGGAACGCTCAATGTAATCCTGCGCTGGTGAGGGGAAGCCCGCTTGCACAGATTCAAGAAATAAGGGAATTGATAAAGCGACTGATGTTTTCGCTTGGGCAAGTAATGCAACGGACATAGTTAAATACCAATTACTGTATATATGAACAGTATAGATGAAGAGAGGACAATTTTAAAAGTCTCTATACTGTATAAATGATCATGCTAAAATGAATGTACTGGGTGGTTCCGGTTCTCGCTTTGTACTGTGTCCGCGCGTGATGCGTTGATGCAGATCCTTTCTGTAAAAATCGCATCGGCTTGTTCCGATGTTTTTTGTTTCCGCATTTCGTGCAGCTGTTTTCCTTACTAACCGGAGAACAGATATGCAGAGCGTGAGTATTCATCAATGTTATGGCTTGCCAATCAGTTATGACTCGATCGCTACAAAAGACGATCGGTTGTTTAAGCGTGTCTGTTTTTCATATATCCCCAAATGGCGTCGCCCTGAACTGGTTTTAGAGTGCCGAGAAAAATTTGCTGAGGCATATCACCGGGAACCTTGTGATATCAAAAAACCGAATGCGGCAAGGCGCGCAGCTAACTATCTAATGCTGAAAGAAGCGGTTGAATACGGCATGACCAGTTGGCGCGAATGGCAAACGCGGCGCCAGTCAGAATCATCGGTTATTCCTGGCTATGCCAGTTCACCTTATTTGAAACCTAAACAGCACAATTACACCGGTCCGTCGATTCTGGAATTAGCAGATCAGCAAAGAAAAGAGCAGAGACGCGCATGAGTGAACAATCTAGAACATTAACAGTAGCTTTGACGGAATCGGTTATCCGTCAGTATGCGAATGATCATGTTATTGCTGAATTGAATGATCCGGTATTACCGCTGCGGTTACGGTTTAAAACTGATCGTACTGCGTCGTGGTTTGCGGTCAATTACTTGGCTGGAAAAGCCGTTTGGCGCAAAATTGGCAACTGGCCAACACTCCCGTTTCGACAGGCAAAGCAGAAACTGCAGAAGGTGGCAGACGATATTCATCAGCAATATGGTACTGATGAATTTGCGACATTAGGTGAGTTACTAAAATGGTACCGGGAGCGGGCGGTTGCTGATCGTGGGTTATCAGGTAAGAGAAAACGCACATTATGTTCCACCATCAAGCAACAACTGATGCCACGAGTTGGCACTTTATCGCTGATCGATATCAACCACCATGTCATTGACCGGACATTGATCTGGCCTCTGCAACAAACCTATGCGTTGGCCACCGTTCGCGGCACTTTGTCTTTATTGAAAGTAGCAACACGTCGGGCGTTATTACTAAACCTGATCAGTATTGATCCACTGGCTGGTATTAAATTCAGTGATTTCACCAAAACGAAAATTACAGCACGCCCTGCAGCCTTACGCCCAGCTGATGTCCCTGAATTATTACAACGTCTGGCAGATGCAAGTATTTCAGCTCGGGTGTTTTTGAGCTTGATGTTGATGCACGGCACCCGTATTGGTGAAACGCGTCTGACTAAGTGGAGTCATATCGATTTTCGAACCTGTACTTGGTTTATTCCGGCTGAAAATACTAAAACCCGCAAGGCATTAACTATTCCAATGACTGATCAGGTCGTTGCGTTGCTTTCTGAATTTAAATCATCACAAGCCCAAACGGGCGTTAAGAGTGCCTATCTGTTTCCTTCTGGTACTGGTCGATCAATGAGTGCTACAGCGGCAAATAATTTGGTGAAAACGGTGAGTCAGAAGGAGTGGACGGCACATCATCTGCGAAAACTGGCTCGCACCTGTTGGATGGATCTGAAGGTTGATTACATGATTGGTGAATTTCTGTTGAACCATGCAATGAGCAAACTTGATGAGGCGTACATACACACGGAGGCGCAGGCGTTAAAGCGGGAGGCGCTTGAGAGATATCATGCATGGCTAGACGAAAAAAAACCAAGATATATCCAAGATGAACTGCACTAGGCAAGTGGCGTAAAGCTAGTGGTGGTAAGGGTTTGAGTAGGTATAGCGCATCCTTTGCTGTGGAGGATGTAAAATAATAAAAGGCAGGGCTGATATGAACGTGAAGCATCTTTTACAGAACTGGGGAAACTGGTCTCGCTGCCGGATCGGCACCGAATATCCACCGGTTGCTTTGGGCATGGTAGATGCTGTTCGCTGGTCTCAGAATTCGTTAGACCTGACATTCACCGACGAAATAGCTTTGGCTGTAGATCGATCGGTGGCCGAGCTTAAAAACTTTGAAGGCGAGGGGAGAAACCTGCACTACCTGCTCAAACACTATTATGTGAGCTGTTATTCATGCCGGTACCTTTCCGAAGTTTATAACTGCCGGCCAGATCGAATTTCGCGGGAACTTGCCCGAGCTGAGATGTGGGTCGCAGCTCGATTACACAGTGACCCATTGGTGCGGGTGGCGTAAGGAATAAGTTTGACTCCGGTTTGCGTATAAAACACAATATATCTAAGAGCGTAGAAACTCTTAGAACACCGGTCACCTCCGCGCCCGACAGACGTGGTTTTTTTACGCCCGAGATCTATCCAGAATCGGGTGCCTTGCCATATCTGCTATGGCCGGGAGGGTGAGGAATATAATACCCGTAAGGGGAATAACTCCGCCGCGTGTTCTCGGTTTCTAACCTCCCGGCCGCCATCAATTCCGATGGTGGTCAATCCGCGTAGAAACGGAGAGACACAATGAACTCATCTATTGCATCTGTAGAGTTTCATGGAAACCCTATTCTTACTATTTCTGATGGAAAAACTATCCGCGTAGCCATGAAACCAGTCTGTGAAGGCATTGGTTTACAGTGGGAAGCGCAACTCAAACGAATTAAACGCCATTCCGTTATGTCGACCTGCATGTCCATAATGGACATACAGGTCCCTGGCGATATTCAAAATCGAGGTGTGATCACATTACCCCTCGATATGCTGAATGGCTGGTTATTTGGTGTTGAGCCAAATAAAGTCAGGTCAGAAATCCGAGATAAACTGATCGAATACCAGCGGGAATGCTTTACCGTCTTGCATGATTATTGGGCTAAGAAAAGCCAGATATCACCAGCTTTACCTTCTATCATTCCTCAAATTCCTGACACTCAAGACTACGTTTGCCAAGATGGTACCGCTGCTGCGAAACGGTTACGTATGTTCGCCGAGCAAAACCTCACCGGTGCACAACGTGACTATGTGCTCAACGAATGCCGAACAATCGAGAAAACCCTCACTGCTGGTTGGACTGATATGGATGAGACTATTTTCAGAATGACTATGGCGTGCAATATTTTGAAGCGTTGGCGAGGAGTGCATTGATTGATCAAATTATTATTAGCCCGGTGTGAATCGGGCTAATAAGGTTAAGACTTGTTGTACATCAAACCCGAAGCTACGGACTTACCAATCATCAATGATTCCTTTCTCTCTTTTTTCTATAGCTTCTCGGAAAGCCTCCAAAGCCTCTTTTGCTTCAGAATCAAGTGTGTTCTCATCAATTCCGTTTAATTTTTCATGGATTGGTGCAATTTCCAAAAAGTTTTCAATATTTTCTAGTTTAATGTACGTAGTAATCTTAACCACGTAATCGCCTATTGCCTGAGATGATGATTTTCCTACAAAGGCTTTCAATAACCAGATACAGCCTTCAACTGTTTGACTCTGAAGCTTTAACCAGTTGATAACCTTGTTTTCATCACCCCAGCGCTTCCATCTATACAAAAAGGAAACCAAATGTTTGTGCGAAAGCAATTCGTCTGGATTATTTTCAGACATATCATCTAGCTTCCTAACAAATTCTACTTTAAGTAAATTAAACTCTTCATTTCGCAGTATTTGGTCTGCATCCGACGTATCTCTTCGCTTTTCTTCACCTTGTAAAATGTGCTCGACAATAGAAATTCCACTTGAAGCCTTGAAGCTTTCAAGCAGTAGCTTACCCCTCTCTTCCAGATTATCAATGCGACGAAGAAACCGAATAACAAGCCTGACAGCATGCATGTTTGAGCTAAACATTGTGAAACCGATTGATTCATGATCGACTTTATCCCCAATATCTAAAATCCCTTTTATGTAAGAGCGTCTGTTTTCTAGAGGAACTTCGTCTGTAAATGATTCAAATTGTGAAAGTGCATTTTTTAAAATTTCACGTTCTCTAAGAGAGAGAATAAAAGAAGAAAATCTTGCTGAATCATCCGTTAAACTAAGCATTTCCTGTAGATCTGAATTTGATAGCTCACCGCTCGGAATAGAGAATTGGAAATATTTGTCAAAATTAGAAGGATGGCAAACACGCATTTCTCTCAGCCATGTGCTGGCAAAGTCTCCAGCATAATGCGTGCCTCCTAGAGCCCATTCAATAGTTGGGAATAGTTGTTTAACCATTTTCTTAACGAACTCTCGCTTATTAGATGTTGCCTTATCCAGGATTCCATTGATTAAGGCAGCTGTATCATCCTTTGTTCTTCCATATCGAACTGATCCATTTTGGGTAAAAATTTCTTTTGAGCGGGTGACTTCCTTATAAACATCTGGCTCAAAAACTCTTAGGCACTCAATAGCTATCAGATCTACAGGGTTGACCTCAAAGGCACTTTTTCCTTTAAGCAAAGTGAAATGAAATGATAGTGTGGATGTGAATCTGTATACACTTCTCAAATTATCAAAATAAGCATTCAACGAACCATGAAATATGTTGCCCCAACGGCCAGAGTCAAACATCTTGGTAGCTGAAGCATCTTGCCCAATAATTTTGTCTAGCTTGCTAAATAACAGATTGTGAAGACGTGTGGTTTCAATCCTAGGAATATCAATAGGCACTTGTATTATTTTTTCCAAATAATCTCGACCTAACAGTGCCCCTTCACTCAATTTATCTTCTACCAAATCTCTTTGAAACAGAAGAAGGAATACCACGTTCGGAAATTCTAGGTTTGCTTTTACAAGTTGAAAGACCATCCTTAACTGCGATGAAGTTAATCTATCTAAATCATCCATTACCACGATCATAGGAGCTTTTCTTTCAAGTAGTAATCCTGAAAGCTCTTGTCGTATGTCGCTCAAGCTCTGTTCTTTTTCTTTTGCGGTTGCTTCAACATTTCCAGTTAATTTTTCAAGAAATGTTTTCCCCCATTTTAATGCTGCAGCCCAACTGGCTAAGAGAAGCAATATAGAAGCACTAGCGTTTTTAACCCACACATCATTGGAAAAATTACCGCTAACACCAATAAGTGTGGCAAGTACGAATAGAGTTGGCAGTGCTGCTGATAGGCCCGTTATGACGGTTTCCCCTGTATTTAGGTATCGGCCGTACTTTTTTAGAGTTATCGCTAGCTTTTGGCCAGACTTGCTTCTGTCTGTGCGGCCAATAGATCTTGATATTTCCTGAAAAAATGATGCAGTAATTTTATCTTGAGCGGCCCATTCCCATGGAGAAAATTCTACGACATCCGGCTTGTCATCAGAAATATCTTCCAATCGAGATATCGCCATATTTTTTATAGAAGACTTCCCTGATCCCCAATCTCCATGCAAGGCCACAACCAGACTATCTTTCCCATGCCAACTCGCCATAGCATTTGCCAAGTCAGTGGAAAAACCTGACCTACCCAACAAATCATCTTCTACTTTTGTTATAGGCCTATCCGAAGCAAATTCGTGTAAATCTCTTGGTTCCATATAAAATCTCTGAAGGGAATCTAACGCCTAAATCAGGTGCGCTGTAGGCGTCACCTGGATTTACTTGTTAAGCGCATATAACGCTGTTTCAATACTTCTGGTTTCATCGGTGGTTCTGTGCGATGAACCATTGCATGGCAATTGGGGCATAATGGAACTAAGTCCACCGTTGGATTGACTTCATAGGCTTCACTAATCTCTTTTAGAGGGGTTAAATGATGCACATGTATAAAATTATCACCGATGTCACTACCATACGTCTCTGAAAAGCTTATTAGGCAAACTTGGCACTGTGCGCCCCAATGCTCAATACATTCTTTACGAGCTTTTGCACTTCTCTCATAACGATTAACTATTACTTCAACACTAGAACCTTCGGTGTAAGTGTTTTTGATTTCTTCAGGGAAAATTTGATTTGTTAGTTTTGGAGTGATGAATGCACTCCAATCAAATTTGAGGCTTTTTACTACCTCTTTTTCCCACCATGAAAAATCTAGATCGATTTTTTCGAACATTTCAAAATAGCCAGGCCCAGGAACCATATAGCTTAATCGTTTAAAATACAGTCCATCATTATCTGACTTGGAAATGATTAATCCAGTTACTGCAGGAATACCGTTCAACTTGGTCCATTCGGCTAACTCACCCATCCCATTTCTATCAAGGCTTTTCCCATATGTATTTGCAATATATGGAAATTGTAAGTCTTTATGAATTTCCGAATAGGCAAAATATGTTTCCGGCTTTCCTGCTTTAACTTTTCCGGAGTCAATCCTTTCAACTAAATAATCTAAAATTTTTTGTGCTTTATCTGATAACACGAAGCCTCCATGGAGCGTTTAACGTAGAGCTAACCGGCGCTGCGTTGCTTTATCGCGCAGCGTTCAGCGACCGAAGGGAGCAGGTTGAGCGCCATGTTAGGCGTGCATATGGGCCGACAACGCGGCAAACATCTTTTTCATCGCATCGACGAACTCGGCTCTTAATGCCATTTTTTCGTCCAGCAATCCTGACACTTCTTCTGCTGCGATCCGTGGAGGCTTCGTACGAATATCTTTTGCTGGAATGCAAGCAAAGTGAAATGTGGGGAACTCCTTCTTAAGTTTGTCAGCTTCGGCAAGCTTATCTCCATCCAATAGACCCGCAACTTTCACAAAACCGAGATCGGCGAGGATTCGGCACAAGTGTGCAATGTTGCTAGCTCCTCCTACTCCCCAGCCAAAAAAGTTTCCGGCAATAGCTTCATTTAATTGCTCTGCGACCCGAGGATATAGAAGAACGTCTTCTTGCCCTTCAGTGAGAATGATTTTGTCATCTTGGAAAAAGAGTTCCCTTGCATCCAGTCCAAAGACGTGCGGGTTATACAAATTCCCTTCGGATAGCTTTCGAATCGATTCTTTGGCAGATGCACTGAGTTGATGAATCTTGGTCATCGAATTAGTGGTTGTAACTCGCGCAAGGTGTCCGCCGCTACCAAGAGCGCGAAGATCGACAAAATAAGGAGAGTGAGTTGCTACAACAATTTGTCTATCTTTAGAATATCTTCTGAGCAGTGCGGCAACTCGCTTTTGCAAACCGGGGTGTAACGAAAGCTCCGGCTCGTCGATTACTACGACGTCCCCTGGTTTAGAGTCATAAATTGAGTCAACGATCGAAAACACGCTGATGATGCCTTCCCCCATTCCGTCGCTTGAGTGGGAGTGCTTTCCGTTAAAGAACTTCAAAAAATACTGACCATTTTGGTCTGCTCGGTCAATTGTCCAATCAGGTTTAAATCCCAAGACCTCACCGAGTATTGAATTGAAAGGTTCGGGGTTCTTTATCGTATTAAATAGTCTGTACTCGAAGTTGGTAAGCAAAGACGATCGCTGCGCGGGGAGGCCACTTTGTTCTAAGTAGAATTCTCGTGACCAGGCGCCTTTACCGAAATATGGATTAAAGGCTCGGCGAGAGGGAAGAACAAATACATGGAAGTTTTTGTCAATTCCTTCTTTAATCGTTTCGCTGGAGCCTTTCGTTATTGACTTCAGAATTTCATCTTTGCCATTAACAACGTACTTGACCTTCACAAGTTCAATGTCACCGTTCCGGGTTCCAGCAGTAAAGCTGACCTCACCTCCCGACCGAGCTCGCAGGCACTCTAGGATGCAGGATTTACCGGCGTTATTTGGGCCAGTGAGAATAGTTAGACCGCTACCCATCTCTCCATTCGGAACCGAAAAATCTAGTGCGCCGATTTCTCTGAACCCGCGATAACCATGAATTTCCATTCGAGTGAGTGCCATATGACAGTGAAACTCCTAACAGCTACATTAAACCGATTTTTCCCGCTAAAGCCATTTGAATTGGGATGAGTTGCGGAATAGTGGATTCAATCTACTACGTCAATGAAAGCGAAACTATGATTTGTCACAAAATAAAACCAAGATATATCCAAGATGAACTGTGACGTTCATATGTCATAAAGGTAGACAGGGTAGGGGTTTTAGAGGGTTTAGAAATCCATCACGGCGGAGGATGCAAAATAATGAAATGCAGTGCTGATATTAACGTGAAGCATTCATTACAAAATGGGGTGCTTGGTTTCATTGCCGGATCGACACCAAATATACGCCGGTTGTTCGTACATGTTGGATGCTGTTTGCTGATCTCAAAACTCAATAGACCTGACATTTACAGATCGAGTGGCTTTACGGGTAGATCAGGCAGTGACAGAGCTTAATAACTTTGAGGCGGAGGGGAGTAATCTACACAACCAGCTTAAGCACCATTACGTGAGCTGATATTCATGCCGATATCTCGCGGATGTCTATGACTGCCGGCCAGATCGGTTTTCACGTGAATTAGCTTGGGTTGAAATGTGGGTAGCTGCCGCGTTACATCTTGATCCCGTAGTTAGCGTTGTATAATTAACAACGCTGATAAATAAAAACCATTAAACATGATGTAAATTTCAGAACGGACTCTCGTTACAAATCTCTAAAATACATTGGCGCAACCACCGATGAGCTGGATCTGCATCCATTCTTGGATGCCAAAGCATTGATACCGTAATTGGTGGTATATCAAGAGGAATGGGAAAACTAAATAGCCCATTGCGCAGGTTTCCGGTATGTCGTTCTGGAACAGTTGCAATTAAATCTGATGTTCTTGTAAGTGCTAAGGCAGCAGAAAAATTACTTACTGTCGTAATAATGTCTCTTTGTAAACCTGATTTCTGTAGAATTTCATCAATAATACCTTTATCAAGCCCCCGGCGAGAGATGAAAACATGCCGGCCCGAACTATACCGAGTTGGGGTTATCTGTCCTTGGCTCAATGGATGACCATCTCTAACAACTCCGATGAAACGATCTCGAAACAATGCTCGAACACGTATCTCGGGGCTAGTTATTGTTCCGACGACTCCAGTTTCTAGATCAACGCTGCCGTCTCTAAGATGGGAACTTTCCTTATTTAATTTTTGTATGAAGTGCAATCGAACATGTGGTGCTTCAGTTTCAATTCGTTTAATCAGGTTTGATCCAAAATTATCAACAAAACCATCGCTAGTCCTTAAGGTGAAAACCCTTTTGAGTTCCTTTAAATTTATAGTTTCAGCAGGGCGAAGAATAGTTTCTGCATTATGAACAACATCATTAATTTGGTTCTTTATCTCTAGTGCTCGTGGCGTCAAAACAAGAGTGCGGCCAGCTCTTACTAACAACGGATCTCCGGTTGTTTTTCTTAATCGCTCTAAAGCACGGCTCATTGCTGATGGACTAAGCTGTAATTTACGCGCAGCGCGAGTAACACTACATTCGGAGAGAAGAGCGTCGAGTGTTACAAGTAAATTAAAATCAGGTCTATTCATATGGGTAACCATATCACGAACTTTCGAGATTTTAGTATAGCGTTTTGTGCAACTATAAAGTGCAAATCGTGCGTCTTCTGCAAATCAAATTGTTCAACTAAGCTTCCAATAAATCTAGTCGGGAGCAAAAAAATGAAATGTAAAATTGAAAAACATAATGATCAGACAGTAACTGTAACAAATAAGTTAGATGAAAATGATATGGTTATTAAAGATGACCTGGTTTCTCGTGCAATTAATAAAGAATATTGGAATCAACGTTACGCGGCAAAAGAATATATCTGGACCGTTTCCGCAAATCAGTTTTTGGTTGCGGAGACTGTGGATCTTCCTATAGGACGTGCATTGGAGCTTGCAACGGGTGAAGGTAGAAATGCAGTGTGGTTAGCTGAACAGGGATGGTCTGTTTGTGCTATTGATTATTCGGAGCAAGCAATTGAGAAAGCCGAATTTTTAGCTGAGTCAAAAGGCGTATTAAACAGAGTAAAATTTAAAATAGAAGATCTTAATGAATATCAGCCAGAATATGGTCAATTTGATTTGGTTACTTTGATTTATCTTCAACTTCCATTTGAAAGAATGAAATCGATATTACAAAACGCAGTGAAATCTTTGAAGTCTGGTGGGATATTTTTACTTATTGCTCATGATCCTAAAAACTTGATAGATGGTTTTGGTGGTCCTCAGCATCCAGAATTGTTATATACAAAAGAGCAAGTAATCAATGTTATAAGTGACCTTGTTTTTTCTGAAGCCATAGAAATAGTTAAGGCAGAGCAAGTTGAACGTCTTGTAAATAGCTACAGTGGAAACAAAATTGCTTTTGATTGCCTGGTAAAAGCAAAGAAACTATAACATGACAATATGTATTTTTGATATTTAAGATGATTACATGAGAGGTAAATATGAATTCATCTAAGGAAAAAGATATAAATGATGTTGGTGAAGTCAATCGACAGAAGTTTAAAGTTATTTTTGCAATGATAAGTCTGGCATTATCCATGTTAATGGCATCATTGGGTACCAGTATAACAAACGTGTCATTACCAACATTAGCTAAAGTGTTTAATGCGACATTCCAAGATGTTCAGTGGGTTGTTTTAACTTATTTACTATCAATTACTTCTTTAATAGTAACGGTAGGAAAGATTGGGGATATATTTGGCAGGAAGAATGTATTAATTATAGGTCTTCTAACTTTCACAATATCTTCCTTGATTTGTGGTATATCAAACTCTCTCGAAATGCTTATGGCTGCTCGCATTTTTCAGGGACTAGGAGCTGCCATTATGATGGCTTTGACAATGGCTTTTGTTGGAGAAACTGTACCTAAAGATAATATTGGAAGAGCAATGGGGCTGTTAGGTGCAATGTCAGCAACTGGTACTGCTTTGGGACCAACTATAGGCGGTATTTTAATTGCTAAATTTAGTTGGGCATCTATTTTTTTCATTAACGTACCAATTGGATTGTTAACTATATTTCTGGTATGTAAATATCTTTCTCATTCTAAGGAAAAAACACAAATAGCTAATAAAAAAATAGATGCTAAGGGTACATTTGTATTGGTGTTGACATTAGTTACATATGCATTATCAATGACATCAACACATGGAAGCTTTGGCCTATTCAATATTGCACTAATTAGTTTAGCCATGTTAGGCGTATATTTGTTTCTTCATGTAGAGAAATCGTCACAACATCCACTAATCAATTTATCAATGTTTCACAATCCGGACATTAGTTTAGGCTTATTTTTAAGCATGATAGTGATGACTGTCATGATGACAACACTGGTAGTTGGTCCATTTTATCTTTCGCATGCATTGATGCTAAATCCTGAAAATGTAGGGCTAATTATGTCTGTAGGACCTCTTGCTGCTGCGCTTTCAGGTGTTCCTGCTGGAAAGGTTGTAGATCAGTTTGGTTTCAAAAAAATGATGATAATTGGTGTAGTTGGAATAGCAATAGGAAGTCTGTTTTTATCCATAGTGCCAATTGGTTTTGGAATTATAGGTTATATTATTCCGCTTGTGATTATGACAATAAGTTATTCAATATTTCAAACTGCAAATAATACATCTGTTATGAAGGATGTTCAGTTTGAACAACGAGGGAGTGTTTCCGGGTTACTGAATTTATCTCGCAATCTAGGATTGTTTACCGGAGCATCAGTTATGGGGTTGATTTTTTCTTTCGCCTCAAAATCTTCGAATGTTAACACTGCTAAACCAGATGCTATTGCTTTTGGTATGAATATTACATTTGCTATCGCTGTGTTTCTGTTAATGATTAGTGTTGTTGTAATATTGTTTGTAAGAAAAAACAATAAATCTTAATGCTTTTAAATCCAATAACAGTATTGAGAGTGTCTATTATTATTTTCATTAAGGAATTAAAATGGAACAGAGAGTTAATTTTTTTAAAGCAAACCCTGAAACCATGAAGCATATGAACTCTCTAGAGCAGAGGGTGGTTTCATCGGGATTTGAATTATCATTAATTGAATTGGTTAAGTTAAGAGTTTCTCAGATAAACGGTTGTGCGTATTGTATAGATATGCACTCAGCAGCGGCTCGTAAATTAGGAGAATCAGAACGACGGCTGTCAGTATTATCCGTCTGGAAAGATACGCCATTTTTCACTGAGCGCGAGCGCGCAGCTTTACAATGGGCTGAATTGGTCACTTTAATTTCTGAGTCTCACGTAACAGAAGAAAGATGGAATGATATAAGTAGCTATTTTACGGAAGCAGAAATTGTTGATTTAACATTTATCATTACCACAACAAATGCATGGAATCGGTTTGCAATCGCATTTAGGAAACTACCAAATTAAATTTATTAAAAAAACATGGCGTTAGTGTTTTATTGACTTGAGGTGATTTATGAGTTTCCTTTTAAAGCTAAAGGGTGTGTTCTTTACGATTATTTTGATGTCAACTATATCAAATTCATATGCTGGGCCTGATAGAGGGTTAAGTGAGCACAGTGGTGGTTTGATGAGACAAATGATGAATAAAAAGTATTTTATTGCCCCTATTGTTGATGTGAGGGCAAAGAATAGATTGAATGCAATTGACTTAAAAGATACGCAGGACGGTGGGTTAATGAGGAGCATAATGAATGAAAAGCATTTTATTCATCTAAATATTCAACCAAATGCACAGGAGCGATTACATAAAATAATTTTGCAAGATAGTAATAAATAAGGTTAGCATTAGATGTTTATAGCCTACCTTATAGGCAGGCTATAAACATACTCAAAACTGAATTTTATAATGATTTATCAGAAAAATAAAACCAAGATATATCCAAGATGAGCTGCAATACACATATGGGAAAAACCAAGATAGGGAAAGGGTTACAGGGGATTTGTGTATCCATCACAGGGGAGGATACAGTGAAGGTCTTGAAGATAACGGATATGTTGTTTCTTAAGGTTTAGGGCCGGAAACTATCGTATTTGCCAAAACCAGAGGGATATTGCCAGATTCGAAAATTTCCATTCCATTCTGCCACTATAGCTTTATCCACCTTCTCAATTTGCGACTCTCTAGGGTGACGATTCATCAATCTATTTCTATTGATTTTATAACGTCTCAATCAAAGGCAAATCGAGGATCACGTCAACGCCACTATTAACAAGCTCTGTGGTGAGATCAATTACCCACTGCTCATGCTCTGGCGAGGACCGGCCATAGGAAATGAAGAGGCGAGGCGGAGTTGTCACGCGGCACGTGCCTTATGGGTATAACGTGGTAAATCACCGGACCGCAAAAAGCGTAGCTTTTTGACTATCCGGTTGATTGGAATGTTAGATCGCGATGTAATCATGGCTTGAGTGCCTCAACAACTAGCTGCGTTATCATGCCAATAACAACAAGGAATAGGGATATTCTAAAAATACACAAGGCCTGATGCGCATTAGTAGTTGCTTCTAGGTCTATGTAGTTTTGCTCTTCCTCTGAAAGAGTGCGCTCCCGCCCTTCTATGGTTGCCTCGAATGCATCAACTAGAGGGTTTCCCGGAATAGACTGATATGCGGCGTCAATTTGACGTGCTAAAGCATCTGATCTGGCCAGAATTAATACACCAATAATTTGAAGGCCGATCCCAATGATGTTGAAGAACTTGAAGTAGTCCATAGAGACCTAATGGCTGAATTAAGCAGATTTTTTCCGCAAAACATGCCTAAAAAGGATGCATTACGGAAGCGAGGATTCAATGTACTACTACAGAGAATTCGAATCTATGATTTATTACAAAATTAAACCAAGCTGAGCTGCATTGCCCACATGACCAATATTCAGAGAGGGATAGGGTTACAGTGGATTTGTGTATCTATCACAAGGGCGGATGTACAAGCTTATCTGGAAATTGAACCATCAGCCTGGATGATCGGAAAACAGTCTGGATATTTAACATGTAATTTTCTGATGGGCGCCATGTTCTGAGGATCCCCTGTTGTGATTGCTAATAATTGTCCAGTTAATGCAGCCACAGCATTACTATTTCTAAGACTGTTATACATTAATTCATATGGATAACCGCTCTTTATTCGGGTTAAAGGGTGCATCCCTCCATGAGTATAACTGTTGAGTGCTTTCCAGGTTGCATCTTTGTATTCATATAATTGTTCAACTATAAGTTGAGGTGCAGAAGATTCTTTTTTGAGTGCAGCCAGCATTTCCGATAAGTTCGGAGCTTTATCGCCAATCTTTGCTGATTCTTCACTAAGCGACTGGGTTAGTCTTTCAATCCAATTATCAGTAGCTGCATGTAATAACCAAATTCCGCGAACAAGATTTTCAAATTGTGGTCTCAATAAGGAAAAACTAGGGGCTATGAGGTCTGATTTGATGAGTTCGAATATGGCTAAATAATGATCGAAAGCAAGCAATCCTGACTGAAATGAAACTTCGAATCGTTCATGCAGAGCTGGACTAATAGTTTCTGTGAACTCAACCATTTCCATTTGCAGTGAAGAACAGCGGTTTAGGAATACATCGAACTCATCGCTGTTCATTGGAAACCTAATCATAATAACCTTCTTGCCTCAGGGTTAGATCGATCTTTTTATACAAGAATTGAGTTAAGAAACCAAGATATATCCAAGATGGGCTGCACAGCACATATGTACAAAACCCAGACAGGGCAGGGGTTACAGAGGGTTTTCGTATCCATCGCACTGGAGGATGTCGGGACGTCATTTTGATTCTAACTTAGCTAGTTCTGTAGAAAATAGATCTCGATAACTGCTCGTTGTCGAGCTTGTCATTAATCCTCTATCTTCCAGGCTTAACCATAATCTTAATGCAGCCATTAACCCAAAATTGTTATCTTCAGGATCTACATCCTTAAGGAATAAAGCAGGCGATGTTGGTAGGTCTTCGGCATACCACCTAGATCCAATTTCTTTTCCTTTATTGTCAAATAACTCGCCATTGAAAATTTTCTCAATATGCTTTAAATCAGCAGTTTTGCCATCAACAAAAATATCTTTTAAAGAACAGTATGCTATGCAAGAAGTTAAATATGCGCGAGACTTCCAATAGGAAAAAAACCAGTTATGACAGATGTGGTATCGAAGTATGCGATTATTTTCGATATATCCAATAGTTTCACTCAAAACTAGAACAGACATATCGGATTTTGATAGTTGAGTAGGTGTGATTAAAAGAGCATAAATCTCGTTTCCGCTTTCGAGTAATCCATCTAGAAATGTTGAAAATTTTTCAGGATATTTATAAAAATCATGTGTAGGAAAAGTTTTGCTATCTACTCCATCTAACCAGTTTCTATTTACGCAGAACAAGGAGCATGCTTTTTCAATTAATTCATCATCAAGTTTTGTTAATAATTTTTCGTCTGTAGATACATCAAGAAGTGATAATGAAGAATCGAAAAACCTTGGTATTTGGTTTCTATGTACACCATGAAATTCGAAAAGCTTAACAAAACGCGTTGCAATCGATTCTGCTGCATCAAGCTTAGTGTACTTGATAAGCTTCCATAGCTTTTCGGCCAAATTAAAAAAAGAATCAATCTCACCAAACATCACTATCATATCTCCAAAGAGGGCTCTCAAAACCGTTGAAACGCGTATGAGATTCTCGTAATGGATTCAATCTACCTTTCTTGATGCTGAGAAGCAAAAGCAACGGATATTAAATGTTTTCCAGTTTTACTTTGACTCGTTTAGCTGGATTCTTCAATCGATCACGAACTACCTCTAAAATATCTGCATCGCCATCAATGCGAACTTGAATAGTATTCATACTGTTATCCATCAGTATCATTAGGGTATGGCTTGGCAATAGCCAGTAGTGCGTTCCAAGATGTCGGCGGATTTCCCTTTTTAAGCATTTTTTCGAAAACCGAATAGACATCAGTTTTTGCGCCATCTTTTCTTAATGTTGAGTCATCGTTGAACCAAGCGTAGATAATAGCTTTGGGTACTGAACTACGAAATTGGAAAAATAAACGATATCTTGGAGGGAGGTCATTCTTTTTTACTCTACGCCAATCTGAATAAGGCCGACTTAAAGTTCGGCCTAAGCGGTATTGCTTGTCATCAGGGTTTTTGGGGACTTTTTTTCTGCAATTATCACGAAGGGCAAGGAGTAGTTTAAATTGAGGATGAGAATAAAAACTGTCTGGATTATCTTGTGCAAGTTTCTCAACAGATGAGATTAAGGCTTCAAATTTATCTATAAAAATCTGACACGCATGAAGTTCCCATCCGTTTTCAACTAAGACTTCCATTGTTATGTAGCTTAACCTTCAAGCAGCTCTGTTTCTTTTTTGGTTTTTGCTTCGCTAGCAAGACGTTCTAGTACATCAATGCGATTGAAGAGGCTAACACTGAGAGGCTTAACTGTTTCAGGATTGCAGATCTCAGCATCAAGAACTTTAAGAAACTGAGCCTCAACAGCTTCAGCATCTCGATATGCAGCAAATGAGATTACTGTTGATGTTTTAGATGGCATGGCAGTTTCCTCGTCAATACGGAACAGAATAACAACTACTATAAGGAGCTGTATTGAGCCAAGTATAGGCTCAAAATGTGCACAATGTAACCCAAAGTCCAAAAATAAAACCAAGATATATCCAAGATGGGCTGCAGTGCTCATGTGTGTCAAAGCCTTATGCTGAAAGGCTCTCAGGTGATTTGCGTATCCATTGCTGAGGAGGATAGAAGATAGCAGTTGTCTTTGCGGTAGCTGTTAGTAACCAAACGCTTTTTTCATATTACGTTCAGTTTATGTGGGGGAATTCTGTTCCTGTGTATATTGCGCATAAAGAATATCGGCAAAATCCATTTCATTAATTTCAATCACCCGTTCAAAGGGAAAACAGATAATGTCCATTACATATCAGCTAATTTGGTGAATGTTTTCTGATGTGTTCGAAGTGCTAACTTCGTTTCAGATTTCACGATTTGCTGACCTGAATCTCCAGATAGATCTAGTTTTTTCGTCGCCTTAATTTTTGGTCGTTGAACCGCGATAACACCATATGCTTCAATTTTTCGGTTCATACTTCATCCATCAACGGTTACAAGCTTAAACGGATTATAACCGTAAATGAAATAACACAAAATAAAACCAAGACATATCCAAGACGGGCTGCACTGCTCATGTGCCTCAAAGCCAGACACAGCAAGGTTCTCAGACGATTCGCGCATCAATTACATACGAGGATGCCAAAGAAGAAAATGCGTAGTGTTGTGTGGTTATTACAGGGGATTCTTGAGCATTTTCAGCTGGCTGGAGATAAGTAGTTTGTTGGTGTTCATCACGTCGATTAATAGTTCCAACGTGTCTTCTATACTTGCTAACAATTTATAATCGTTGCTATCAATACTGGTTAGATAGCGTTCAATTTTGTGCATGATTTCATCATGGCTAAGAATCAAGCCATGGTCGATCATGAATTGTTCTAGAAATGAATATGCGTGTAGAAGAGCATTCTCGTTATAGTCTTTTTCTGCTTCTATCCAGGATAATAATTTGTCAGTACAGCATTGAGTTAAAGAAAACATCACTAACGAACCTAATTTAATAACAAAACACTACTCATTTGAGTTATATGATAAAGGTAATACGGAGTCATTTATATACTTTTTGTGGATGAAATATAATCAACCATAAAATACGACACTAAATGGTTGCAGGGTGAACGTACACGAAGTATGCTAAATCCCGTATTGTCGAGTAGTGCGTCCGCAACGTACTAACAAGAAATTCTGAGCCCCAGCATCTGCTGGGGCTTTTCTTTTTCCGCGCCCAAATAATACCGATAAGGTCTCAATATGCAGATCATCTCGAAGGTATCAGACATGAAAGGACGCCTGATTGCTTACCTGGGTGGTACGAGTGTTTCTGCATACAGTGCTGACTTAACAACAGAAGCCAAACGAATGGCTGCCGATGCGGCAAGCCAAGCATCCGTCATGACCATGCCTGTCCTGCATAGCTGGACAGTGGGTGATGTGCTGGCCCTTGGTGGTTTTTTAGTTGTATTAGGTCGGTTCGTGTTTGATGTGTTTAAGTACTTCGACCAGCGCAGTTTGCAAAATAGAGAAACAGACAGCGATGCCAGCAAAGATACCTAAGCAATGTCGCGTGCGAGGTTGCACTAACCTGACGACTGAGTCGCATGGTTATTGTAGTGAGCATGCCGGTCTTGCTATCGGCTGGCGACAGACAATCAAGCGTAAAGGTACCGCAGAACAACGTGGTTATGGTTATCGGTGGAAGCTGATACGCACACAGGTATTACGTCGAGATCATCACTTATGCCAGCCTTGTCTGAAGAATGGTGTGATCACACCAGCGACAGCAGTTGATCACATCATCAACAAGGCTCGCGGTGGCTCCGATGAACTCTCAAACTTGCAATCCATTTGCGACCACTGCCATCAAGAGAAGACGATGAATGAAATTACCTATGCAAATAAAAAGGATTAAATATCATGGGGATGGGGGGTGAATTCCTCCCCAGCTTTCACTGATTCCACTGTTCCGCCTCGTTAAATTTTTACGAAGCCAAAATTCAAAATTTTGATCTTCCTAGATCTTTTGCATTGATCCTGTCGTTTTCGATTCTTAATTTTTCATATAAGTGACTGATATGACACGAGGTCGTAAATCTAAGCCTACGCATTTGAAGGTGGTAGCGGGAACTGATCGAAAAGCGCGGATCAATGAAAAAGAACCTGATTACGCGGTGCCTGACTCGTTAAATCCACCCCCTGAACTCGATAACTATGCTGCTGAGAAGTGGGAAGAACTAGCGCCATTGCTTCATGACGCCGGTGTATTAAAAGTGACCGATTTGGATTGCCTTGCCGCATTTTGCTGTGCGTATTCGCGTTGGCGTAGAGCAGAGGAACTAGTTGATAGTCACGGTCTGGTTGTTCCTGCGGCCAACGGCTCATTACAAAAAAATCCTGCTGTGACTGTTATCAATGAAGCATTACGTCAAATGGCCGTATTTGGTTCTAGTCTGGGGCTTGATCCATCTAGTCGTGCTCGAGTGATAGGCAAAGATAAACAGGGTAAAGGTAACCCATTCGATAAATTCTGAGAGAGATCATGGCAAGAACCAGTTATCCCTACGTCAACATGGCGAATCAATATGCCAGAGAGGTTATCAAAGGGAAGATTGTTGCTTGTCATTATGCGATCGCAGCATGTCAGCGGCATCTGGATGATTTGGCTAATGAACGGTCTGGCCGGTTTAAATATAGGTTTGACCGTGAGAAGGCAGAACGCGCGGCTAATTTCATCCAGCTACTGCCACATACCAAAGGGGAATGGGCATTTAAGCGTCAACTCATCACATTAGAGCCCTGGCAGTTATTTATTATCTGTTGCGCATTTGGCTGGGTTCGTAAAGGGTCTGGATTGCGCCGTTTTCGCGAGGTGTATACCGAAATTCCGCGTAAAAATGGGAAATCGGCAATTTCAGCGGGTGTCGCGTTGTATTGTTTTGCTGCAGATAATGAATTCGGTGCGGAGGTTTATTCAGGAGCCACCACGGAAAAACAAGCCTGGGAAGTTTTCCGGCCAGCACGCTTGATGGCACAGAGAACACCATTATTACTCGAACGGTTTGGCATTCAGGTTAACGCATCAAATTTAAGCATTCCAGCCGACGGTGCCCGGTTTGAGCCACTAATTGGTAATCCTGGTGATGGCCAATCGCCATCATGTTCGGTGGTCGATGAATATCATGAGCATGATGTTGATGATCTATATACCACCATGCTGACAGGGATGGGCGCGCGTAAACAACCGCTGATGTGGATCATCACAACTGCAGGTTACAACATCGAAGGTCCTTGTTACGACAAACGCCGTGAAGTGATCGAAATGCTGAACGGAACGGTACCGGATGATGAACTATTCGGGGTGATATATACCCTGGATGAAGGTGACGACTGGACCGACCCCAAAGCATTAGTGAAAGCCAATCCTAATATGGGTGTTTCGGTTTATGCCGATTATCTGGCGTCACAACAAAGCAAAGCAATTAAAAATGCCCGTTTTGCCAATCGTTTTAAAACAAAGCACCTCAACATCTGGGTATCGGCAAAAACCGCTTATTTCAACATGGAAAGCTGGAAGGCTTGCGAAGATCTGACATTGTCAGAAGATCTTTTTGAAGGTCAGGAATGTGTTCTGGGGTTCGACTTAGCCAGAAAACTCGACTTGAATTCTAAGGTTCGGCTCTTCTGGCGAGACATTGAAGGAAAACGCCATTATTACTGTGTTTCACCGCAATTTTGGGTACCGGAAGACACGGTTTTTAACACAGAGAACCGACGTCTTGCGGAGCGTTATCAAAAATGGGTCAACCGCGGTGAATTGACCGCTACAGAAGGTGCCGAAGTTGATTACCGTGAAATATTTGAGGAAGCAAAAGCCGATCAACGGCGGTTTAATGTGTTGGAGACACCGCTTGATCCCTCGGGTGCTACGGCCCTCGGGCACCAATTAGCCGATGAAGGAATGAACCCCATCGCTATTATTCAGAATTACCAAAATATGTCTGACCCGATGAAAGAACTGGAGGCCGCTATTATGTCCGGTCGCTTTCATCATGATGGCAATTCCTTACTGACCTGGTGTATCAGCAACGTCGTCGGTAAACACATCGTCGGTAATGATGATGTGGTGAGACCGATTAAAGAGAGTGCTGACCAGAAAATTGATGGTGCTGTCGCACTGATCATAGCAATGAGCCGAGCCATGGTGCCAGCACGAGAAGATGACCGTTCCGTTTACGATACGTCGGATGTTTTATGTTAATACCCTTACTTGTTTTTCTCATTGGACTTACCGGTGCGGTCTCTCTTGCTTATGGTGCCTGGTTGATGTTTGCACCAGCTGGATTTTTGGTCGCAGGAGCGGAATGCTTGCTTTGGTCATATCTGATGAGCCGTGCCTTAGCTGTTAAACGACAGAACAAGGAGACTACCTGATGTTTTTGCCAATGATGTTTGGTTCAGGGAGTAAGTCTCTGAATTACAGTACGTGGATAAGTGCATTATCTGGCAAAACAGCAAAATCCGGTGTGATGGTAACGCCAGATACCGCCATGGCAGTCGCTGCTATCCGTGCTTGTGTCACGCTGCTTGCTGAATCAGTGGCACAGTTACCGTGCGAGTTATATCGCCGTAATGGCGATCAGCGGGAGCGGGCTACAGATCATCCGCTTTACGACCTGATCCATGCGCAGCCAAACCAAAAAGACACGGCATTTGAGTTTTATGAACAGAGCATGGGCTCGCTCGGGTTTCGGGGAAACGCATATAGTCTGATTGACCGGGATGGCCGGGGATACATTCAGGAGTTGATTCCGGTACATCCAGATAAAATAACCCCCCTGAAAGGACCGGATGGTTTGCCCTATTACCAGTTACTGGACGGTAGTAACAAGATCCTGCCAATGCGCCAGGTTCATCATATTAAGGCATTTAGTCTGGATGGTTTTTTGGGGTTATCACCGATCCAGACCAATACTGACACGATCGGGCTTAGCATGGCTGTTGATGAACATGCCAGCCGGGTATTTGCCAACGGCACTACGCTAAGTGGTGTTATTGAACGTCCGAAGGACGCTCCTAAAATTGATTCTCAGGAAAAACTGGATCTACTGCTCAATAAATTTATTGAGCGTCATTCTGGTTTACGCAATTCCTTCTCGGTGGCCATGCTGCAGGAGGGGATGCAGTACAAACAGCTGGCAATGAACAACGAGCAAGCGCAATTACTCGAGTCTCGCAAGTTCAGTGTGATTGAGATTTGCCGGCTGTATAAAGTGCCACCCCACATGATTGCTGAACTTGAACGCTCAACCAATAACAACATCGAACATCAGGGTCTTCAGTACGTTATTTACACCTTACTGGCGTGGCTCAAACGTATTGAAGGTGCCATGATGCGCGACCTTCTGCTACCCAGTGAGCGCAAAGATCTTTATATCGAGTTTAATGTCTCCGGCATGCTGCGAGGAGACCAGAAATCCCGCTATGAATCCTATGCATTGGGGCGTCAGTGGGGCTGGTTAAGCGTGAATGATATTCGTCGATTAGAGAATATGTCTCCAATTCCAACAGGGGATATTTATTTAACACCGCTCAATATGTTGGACACTGCGAAACTGCCTAAGGGGCTGACAACCGCGACTAATCAACAGGTCAACGACATTGAGGCGCTATTATGCCGAAACTAATTAATTATCCGCATTTATCTGCCATGGCCTTCGGGCAACCACACTATGCAACGCCGCTGATTCTAAATGCCGTAAAAAACGTACTTTTACCTCGGATTTTGGGGAGTGAACTGTCTGTGATCCGGCAAGTAGCTGATGAATTGCCGGATGAAACACCTGTTCAACTGGAGGCTCGTCAGGAAAGTCGTTATCAGATCGCCGGGCTTGCCATTATTCCGGTCCACGGCATTTTAGTGTCGCGGCGAGGCGTCATTGATAATGCCTGCAGTGAACTCACCAGTTATGAGCGGATCCGCGCTGATGTTGCTTCTGCATTAGCTGATGAGCGAGTACAGGCGATTGTCCTGGACTTAAATTCGGGTGGTGGTATGGCGACTGGGTGCAAAGAGTTGGCAGACTATATTTATGCCAACCGGGACAAAAAACCTATTACGGCACTCATCAATTTCAATGCGTATTCTGCCTGTTATTTCATTGCAGCAGCCTGCTCCAGGATCGTGATCAGTTCGACCGGTGGATGTGGTTCTATCGGTGTCATTATGGAACATCTGGATGTTTCTCAGCTGGAAGAGAGTTCCGGCATTAAATTCACGACGTTTTATCGCGGTGACCGGAAAAAAAGACGGTACTGCGCATGAGCCATTATCTGATACTGCATCGGATACGTTTAATCAGATTGTCGAAGATGCCTATCAGTTATTTGTGAATTCGGTTGCTTTGTATCGAGGCATTGATGTGAAGGCCGTTATTGATACACAGGCTGGATTATTTCACGGGCAGGCGGCTATTGATGCCGGGCTTGCTGATGTGTTGGCTAATCCCCAAGATTATTTAAATAAGCTGGCATCGGATGTTATGCAACCGGCAAAACCAACAGCACCAACTCGTTCACGTGTCGGGTTAAGAGCTCGCGCCATCACTATCTCACATATGCTCTAGCCCTAAAGCGGAGCTTCACATCAATGGCCCTGACGGGCCTTTTTTATTTCTGAAAAAAGGGAACATCGCTATGTCGAATATTGAAGAACTTCGCCGCCAGCGCAGTGAGATTGTCGCTCAGGTGACACAGTTAGCTGAACTGGAAGCCAGTGGTGTGGATTTGAGTGAAGAACAACTGCAGCAATTTACTTCACTGGAAACCAAAGCAAATGACATTACGGCAAAAATTCAGCGACTTGAACGAGCTGAAAAATTAAACGCACAGCAAGCTGTGCCAGTCAAAGCCACACAAAATTATTCAGCGGCCGTGCATGTCAGACCAGAACTCAAGCAATATCCGGGAGCGGGTATGGCCCGACTCACCATGGCGATTGCTGCTGGTAAGGGGGATATGCAACTTGCCGAACAATTTGCTGCCAAAGAAATTGGCGATCTGGATGTTGCGATGGCGGTCAGTACTGCCTCTGGTTCTGGCGGCGCCATTATTCCGGAGAATATGCATTCCGAAGTCATTGAGCTGCTGCGACCTCGTACGGTGGTGCGCAAACTGGGTGCGCGTTCCATTCCGTTACCGAACGGTAACTTAAGTTTGCCACGGATGTCGGGTGGTGCGACCTCCAGCTATGTTGGCGAAGGTTCTGATGTGAATGCGACTGAATCCCAATTTGATGATATCAAATTGACGGCCAAAACCATGATCACGTTAGTACCCATGTCTAATCAACTGATTGGCCGCGCAGGTTTTAATGTTGAACAGCTGGTATTAGGCGACATGATCACTGCGATGGCTATCCGTGAGGATAAAGCCTTCCTGCGCGATGATGGCACAAGCAATACGCCGACTGGCTTTAAAGCAGTCGCTACAGCCGCTTCTCGTACAAAAGCCTGGAGTGGCACCGCGGATTTAGCCACCCTCGATGCTTATCTTGATGGCCTCATTTTAATGCTGATGCAGTCCGATTCGCTGATGGTTAACCCAGGCTGGGCAATGAGCCCGCGCAGTTGGATGAAGCTGTTTGGATTGCGTGATGGCAACGGCAATAAGGTCTACCCGGAGATGGCTCAGGGTCTGTTGAAAGGCTATCCGGTAGAACATACCAATACTATTCCGTCCAATCTTGGAGCCAGCACCAACCAGACCGAGATCTATTTTGCTGATTTTAATGATGTGGTGATTGGTGAACAAGACAGTATGACTATCGATTTCAGTCGTGAAGCAACCTACAAAGATGCGGAAGGGAATTTGGTTTCGGCGTTTGCCCGCAACCAATCTCTCATTCGTCTGGTCGGTGAGCATGATATCGGATTCCGTCATCCGGAAGGGCTGGCATTAGGCACCGGTATCACTTGGTAATTATCTGGGTCGGTACGCCGACCTTATTTGTTTTAAGAGGAGTTGGAGATGGCTGATCCTAAAAAGACGGAAACTGTGAAAGTCGAGCGAGTACTGGTTAAGTTTATTGCTCCGTACAAAAATTATGTGCCTGATGATATCTGCGGGTTTGATGAAGCGACATCTGTGCAACTGTTTGAGAAAAAATTAGCTGTGAAATATCAGGAGGAATAATGCATGTCTCTGGTCTCGCTGGCGGAAGCAAAACTACAGTGCAGAGTGGAGTCTGATGTCACCGATGAAGATCTGCACCTTCAGTTGTTGATTAATGCGGCAATCAATCATGTGGAAACCAGTATCAATAAGCAACTGATTGAGCCCGATGCCAACGGGACTAACAGTGAACAAAATATGACACCAGCTTTAAAAATGGCTGTTTTATTGCTGGTTGGCCATTGGTATACAAATCGAGAAGCTGTCGTAACAGGGACTATTACAACAACTGTACCGCTGGCTTATGCGTCACTCATTTCTGCTTATTATGAAATAGCCATTGGATGAGACCATGATCAGAAGCGGGGAGTTAACTAGTCGACTTGAATGGCTGTCTTCTGGCGATGGATCGCCTCCATCATGGCAGTTAAATGGCAAATTATGGGCAAAGATTATTGAGCCTAAATCAGCTGGCCGTGAAGGTCAGTCCAGCATCATGGCGTCCAGCTCAACATTTATTTCAATTCGCCCGAGAGCGGGGATACTTGCTGGTCACCTTTTCAGAGGAAAAACGGCGTGGTGGATAATTGAAGATGTTGCTCAATTGCCCGGTGAATATCAGATTTCAGCAAGAAAACTGTCTGGCAGTGCAGGAATATACACCCCTAAACAAGGTGCTCCGTATGCGGTAACAGCATGGTTATCGAATGAAAATGCGCTGGTTGGTGCCAGAAATGAGGTGCGTTATCAGGTTGATTTAATCAAGCCCGAGCTTAGATGGCCTTTTGCACGCATTGGTGATCAGCTATCACTGCGTGGAAAATCATTCAAAATTGATGGTGTGGTTGAGGGTTCGGATAACGGAACCACTATCCGCGTAATGGTGATCTGATGCCAGGAGGAACAAGCAGGCGCCGACAGGGTAAAACCATCTCGTTAGTTGGCTTTGATAAGACGATTGCTCGGTTCAAGGCATTACCTAAAAAAATTCGACACAGTGTCGCTTCAGCCATCAATGAGCAGGCACTGGCAACCCAAACAGATTTGATCAACCGCATCTCTGCAGATGGTATTCAGAAAAGCACGGTTAAATCTCGGATCATGCTGAATAAAGCTACTGTTGAGAAAGATGAAGCAATATTAAAACTGGATAGAAAACGAGTTCCCTTTAGCCAGGTTAAATACACCACCAAAATGGAAGACAGCTCAGGAACAAGGGCGAGTGTGTGGGTGCTTCGCGGTGGCAAGCGGGTGCGCGTTTATGGCTTTGCGAATCCATACGGGAAAAACAAACGCCCCTTGATCCGTTATCAGAAAGGGAAAACCTCAAGGCTTGTTCGGTCAAGTGGTATCGGGCTTCGTGCGTATTGGAATGCCATTATTGATGAACAATATCTATCGGGAGTTAAAGCGGATCTCAATCTTCGAGTTATGAATAAATTGGGGGGCTCATGAAAGAAGCCACGCTGATAATTGATTCACTACTGCAACTTATTCGCGATATGGAAATTATTCAAAATGCTGATCAAGTTGTTGATAGTGATCCGCAAATTGATGAATTCACGCCATTTCCCGTCATTCATCTGCGCGAAATTGACGAGACAGCGCCAACCAGACGTGGCATTGATTACAAGCGGACAAGAAATTTACAAATCGATATCTACCAGTCCTGCGCGGTTACAAGAGCTGATCGGAATGAGTTATTAGATTCCGTACTCAAAGTTATTTTTCATAAACCAACAGGGCTAAAACTGGAAGGTACAACCTTGATCAACCTGACCGTTGGAACAATCTCACTCGAACTGGATGAACCCAGTGCAACTGCTCTGATCACACAAATTCCACTAGCGATTGAATACGCATCTCATTTGTAATTAACCGATTAATTTGCATTAAACGCCATAACCCAGCCATTGCGCTGGGTTTTTTATTTTGTAAAACCTCGTCTTTAAGGAGACATGACCATGGGTCAATTTGTCGATTCAGGCCTGCTGCTGGCCGGTGACGTATATATTTCTGACATCTTGTCAGCGGGTAACTATGGTCCGGCAATTGGTCCGATCAACGTTTCTGAATGTCAGGCAACTCCACCAACTTCGGAAGAAAAAAACCGGATCAGCAATAAAAAGTTTAATTACGGTCAGAATTTAGACTCTGTGCAGGTACCGAAAGACCCAGCAAAGCTGTCCATTACCTGGGATACAGCCACCAAATCACTGTTAGCAGATGCGGTAGCAGGTAAAGCCGTATCGTTTACAGCTGCGTCAGCCACCTTTACTGATATAGAAGTGACATTATCAGAAGACGGATATACCGAATTACCAAATCAGGATATTGACACTGCATCATGGTCTGTAACGCCAAAAGCAGGCGGTTCGGCGCTTGTCGAAGGAACGGATTATGAAGTTAATCGCGACATGGGATTGATCAAAGCACTGAAGTCATCTGCTGCGATTGCCGTAAAAGTAACAGGAAAAACTAAAGCAGTAAGTGGTATCCGCATCACTGGCGCCACTGAAATAACTAAACCACGGCGCGTTCTGATTGATGGTATCAACCTAGCTACTAACCAGAAAGTACGGGTTATTTTCCATCAGGTCACGTTTACCGCGAAAGGTGCGACTGACTTGATGAAAGGCGACTTCGTTGAAGGCCAGTTGGAAGGTACCTTGGTGACTCCTGCTGGTAAAGATGCCCCGTGGGAAATGAAAATTATGGATGTATAACAAATTAGTAGTTATCTAAGGCGCTTCGGCGCCTTTTTTGTTTTTCAAATCAGAGAAAGCCATGGCGAATAATAACCAGAGCGATATTCAGCTGCGGATCACTACTGCTATCGATGGCTTAGTAGAAATCAGCAAAATGATCACTGAGGTCGATAAACTTGGTGGTCAGACTTCGGAATCAAGTGCTGAAGTAGACAAACTGGTTACTGAACTGGATAAATTGCGCCAGCAAGATCAGCTAATTAATCAATTCCAGCAACTGAAAAAAGGTACGTCGGAATTAAGCGGTACGTTGGATGATGCCCGCACGCGTGCCACCGCATTAGGTAAGGGATTATCCGACTCAAAAGCCGCTGTTGCATCGACGAACAGCGAATATAAAGCCAGCATGTCTGTCACTCAGCAGCTGTCAAATGAATGGGTGCAGGCTAAAGCCAAAGTAGATCTGTTATCGGCTGGCATTAAGAACACGGCAGCGCCTACCCGTGAACAGCGCGATGAGCTGAAAAAGGCAAAAGATGAGGCCAAGGCATTAGGTGAGCAATATCGTGCATCATCGAAAGAAACCACTACGCTGGCATCTGCGCTGCGTTCTACCGAATCAGCCGTAACCAAACAAACGAAAGAATTCAATTCGGCGCGTAAAGAAGTTAATCAGCTCGATGCGCAATATCAAAAACAAAACGCAACGCTGAACTCTCTGCGCACTGCCGTGCAACAAACAGGCATTAGCACAACACAGCTGGTTTCTGAGCAAGCCAAACTGAAATCAGCCACTGCACAGGCTGAAATTAGCGTTAAAAATTTATCTTCTAGCCTGAAAGAACAGGCAGCACTGCACAGATACCTGAAAGAAAATGTTGATCTGAGCGGTGCAGCATTCAAACAAAACGCAGTTGAATCTAAGAAAGTGGCCGCAGCTCACACTGAAGCTAGCGTTTCCTCTAACGGATTTGCATCAACAGTTTCAGGGCTAACATCTCGTTTAATCGCGATGGCTGGCGCTTATGTCGGCATTAACACTATAACTTCTGCGATAAAAGAGATGTTCAGCCAAGGCAATCAGGCTGAGCTGCTGCAAATTCAGATGAATGCCGTCATGGGCAGCATTCAGGCCGGTGAACAAGCGACAGCCTGGATCCAGAAATTTGCCAAAGATACGCCACTGCAGCTGAATGAAGTAACACAAGCCTTTACCACCATGAAGTCATTCGGTCTTGATCCGATGGATGGGTCTTTACAGGCTGTTGTTGATGAATCTTATAAGCTGGGCAAAGGCTTTGAAGGTGTTCAGCGGATTTCTCTGGCATTAGGTCAGGCGTGGGCCAAACAAAAGCTGCAGGGTGAAGAGATCATGCAGTTGGTGGAAGCCGGCGTCCCAGTGTGGGACTTACTGGCCAAAGCTACAGGTAAAAATACACAAGAATTAGCCGCTCTTTCCGAAAAAGGTGCGCTTGGTCGTGATGTGATCAAGCAACTGATGGATGAAATTGCTAAAGGAGCAAATGGTGCAGCCGCCGCGAACATGGGCACGTTGTCCGGCATCATATCTAATGCAAAAGATAACATTGATACATTCTATCGATCAGTATCTAACTCTGGATCACTGGATTGGCTTAAAAAACAGCTGCAATCAGTGAATGATCAGTTTGCCAAAATGGCGGCTGATGGCTCATTAAAGGTATGGGCCAAAGAAATATCGAACGACATCGTTTCTGTCGGCGAATCGATTAAAACTAGTGCAAAAAAAATTTACGAATGGCGAGATACTATTACCGCCGTAGGTAAGGCATGGCTTGGATTAAAAGTTGCTGGCTGGATAAATGATGTTCTTAAATTTGGTGCTGGATTAAAAAATGTAGCGACTGGAATTGAATCTGTTGCATCTAAGGCACCGCTGCTGGCATTACTATCTAATCCAATTAGCATGCTGGTAGCGACTCTCGGTATTGCAGGAAAATTAGCTCATGACTTAGCCATTGATTTTGCCAAGCTAACCGAAGGGCAAGAAATCAAAAACCGTATTGCCGAACAGGAGCGGGCACTTAATCAGCAATTGCTCACGCAGGGCAATGAACTGATGGCGCAGAACGCCCAGAATAAAGACCTGCAATATCAGTCAGCAGATGTTATCAAATACCTGTCTGATACCGATCGTGAACGATACAAGCAGGCCCTTGAAGGGAATAAAAATTATCTGGCTGGTCAGTTACAGGTGAATGCGGCGCTGGAGAATGCCGGTTTACTTACCGATGAACAAAAACAACAGACACAATTTGCGACATCCGCGATGCGCCAGGCATTTGCAGATTTTGCAGCAGGCGAACAGCAGCATTTAGCTCAGGCCAGTAAATCTATTGATGATTATGTTGCCGATATTGAACATGCAAAATCAGTTGCTGAGAATTTAGCAAATACATCACTGACAGATGTGTTTAAAACCGCGGGCCTGGATTTTGATCAAATATCAGGGCGAGTGGGAACAACTGTTCAGACTTATGTAAATGGTCTGCAGCAGATGGCGCAATCAACCAGTGTCACTGGTATCGCTATCAATGCCTATCTTCTTAAGGCTTTCGACAGCACCCAAAACAAAGCTGAGCTGGATGCACTGATCGCCAAAGTAGATACGCTGCACAATCAGGGAAAACTGGTTGGTGATACATATATTTCATCATTAGGTGCCGCTGCGACGGCCGCAAAATCATTCGCTGTTACGAATACCGAATCTGGTCAGGTCTATATCGACCTGTTAAAACAACAGAAAGCCGCGGCGGATGAAGCCTATAAAACTACCGGCCTTGAGCAATACAAACTCAAAGCCGGCGAGTTAAATCTGGAAATCGATAAGCTCACCAAAAACCAGCAAAAAAATGCCACTGCATCTAATGATCTTGAGCAATCGTTCAGTGACTTAGGCATGAAGAGTGCGGCGACACTGGAGGGCTTGGCGACAAAAGCGGAAACGGCTTATAACCGGATGGCCACCTCCGGTACCTCATCGTTAAATCAGCAGCGTGAAGCATTTCTGAAATATGCCGAAGCTGAAATTCAGGCGGCTGATGCCTCTGGCCGTATGCCGTCTGCCATGCTGCAAAGTCAGGCTGCTGCACTGGGGCTAACGTCCGAATTAGATGCTTTGAATACACGGTTAACCACCGTTGGTGGTGAGTCACTGATTGCTGCTGGCGCTTTAAATCAGTTAGGTAGTTCAGCACAAGATACTGGTAAAAAAGTGGCCAGCGTGGGGAGTGCAACGGAAGGAACAGTAAAATCTGTTTCAGCAGTAACACCGCTTGTTGTAGGCCTTGGTGCTGAAACTAAAAATCTTGGTAAAGCATCTGAATACGCCGGAATGTCAGTAAAAGATTTAGCAGCAGAAGTTGATAAACAATCAGCTGTCTATGCCCATACTCTAAGTCTGACTCGCGATCTGGCTGGTGAACGTGCGACTCGGACAGGTGATTGGTTATATGGTATCGAGGCGGAAACGGCTGCAACGAACAAATATAATCTTGAATTAGCCCAAGCAACGCTGGAGGTAAAAAATTTACAAAAATCCCTTTCCGAAAGCCCTTCCGATGTGTTGATCAACCGGGCTGAGCAGGCGATTAAAAAGCACAAAGCATTGGGAGAGGAAAATCTTTCTGGCCTGCGTTCAGCTATTGACTCTGCTCGATCAAAAATGGAGTCATTGAATGCGTCGACACAATCAACGCTGAACAGTTTGCGCGATCAAGCCGATGAGCTGAATAACAATACGGCCGCGATTGAAAATCGCCGCTATCAGACGGAAGTCGCCGAGCTGGAAGCCAAACTCGCCGAAGCACAGAAGCTGAGAAATACGCAGTCGATAGCAGATATGAAAGAATCGCTTCGGTTAGCACAAGAGATCCACAATAAAAAAATGGCAACGATACAAGCAGAGAAAACCGCATCGGCTAGTGCGTCGTCATCAACAAATAATGCATCAAACAGCAGTAATTCTGCTGCCACCATACCGCAAACCAGCAGCAAAACAGTCACCGTAAATTTGAAAACGGGTTCAACCATTACGCCTGTTCAGGTTATTGACGAAAGTCAGGCCGATGCCCTTTTATCCGCATTACAGCAAGTCGGATTACGCACAGCTTAGGAGTTTCCATGGCCATCACATTGGATACCATTGTCTTGCCTGATGATCTCGACTGGCAGGACGAATTTGACTGGGCGCCTGTAGCTCAAACCATCACGCCAACACTAACCGGCGCGATCATCGTAGAAGAAAATGCGGTACCGGAAGGACGAAAAATCACCTTAGCGGCAGGGGAAACCTTTGCTTGGGCAAAACGCAGTTTAGTGCAGCAACTGAAAGAAAAAGAAGCGCAGCTGAATGCACCGATGACACTGACGCTGAATGATGGCCGGATTTTTACCGTTATCTGGCGGCGTGATCCGGTGGGGGTGGAAGCCAAACAATTAATTCAGATAGCTGACCCAGGTGATAACGATAACTACCTGCTAATCCTGCGATTTACGGAGAAAGGTGAATGACAATTCTTGAAGGCGATATCAAGTTACTGGCCTCTGAACGATTAGCAGATACCGATGACGGTGGTGGGCGCATGACAGGAACAGAGGTTGTGACCGGGCAGCACAACAGTTTGTTTCCTGATATCTCCGACCTAGACCGTTCATATGGTCGCGTAAATATGCGTAAAGCCTTTCTGGATATCGATACCGATAATGTGGATGTCTACTTCGGGTCGCATGTCGCGGTGCTGAAACCGCCAGCAGATCCCAATGTTGCCATTACGCTGTTTTCTACTGAAGACCACTTTGACGAACGGGCTGATGCACGTGATTTTGTTGAACGTTATCTGGCTCGCGGCCCGCGTTGGCAGGGTTATTTGTATGACACACAAATCAAAGGTCAGCGTGCGATCCGTTTTTTTCAGCGCAAACAACAACGCTTGCCAGAAGTAGGTGAAACCTTAGATTTAGTTGGTGATGAAGGCAAATCGACTGAGTTTGAGCAGTATGTCCGTATCACTAAAGTCAGTTCAGAAGAGCGTGAGTTTCTGGTATCTGGTTATGGGCAGTCCTTTATCCGCACCGTGGTCACTGCCGAAATTTCTGACCCGCTACGTTATACCTTTGAAGGCAATACACCCACGCCGTATGACAATGAAACCCAGAAAACAGGTTTTCGTGAAACGGTGGTCGCCGATGCGGCGGAATACTTCGGCACGGTGCCATTAAAGTCAGCCGCCGCTTTTGGCAGCATGCAGTGTTATGCCGAAACAATTTTCACGCAGTTGGTACCATCATCACGCACCGAAACGCCAGCTATCGACCTGACTGCCGGCGGGCAGAGCAGCACGCTGACACCATCCGATAACGGTGTGGTGACAACGCAGACCGTAGTATCCCTTGGCCCGAATAAATCATGGTATCTCGGTAATGCTGCACAACCGGGTAGTGTCAGTTTCGTTATCGGTTCGGCCACCATAAAAGATTCCGGTGGCGAAATGGTGTTAGGTGGCACGGTCGTTGGCAGCATTGAATATCAGCGCGGGGTTGTGTCGTTCAATACGCAATGCCCTGATTACGGCACCGCCACCAAGACGATTTCATTCAAACCAGCCGGCAGCGTGTCACGCATCAGCGACACCATGAGTATCGCTATCAATGAAAATACGCGCGGTTATGCCTACACCACCACACTCAAACCTATTCCAGACCCCGGGTCATTAATTGTCAGTTACATGGCGCAGGGGAAATGGTACGACCTGATTGATAACGGGAAAGGGGAGCTGTATGGCGCAGATGCAGCTTATGGCTCCGGCACCATTAATTTTACGACCGGTTCTCTCATGATCACCGTGGGTGCATTGCCCGATACGGGTTCATCAATCCTATTTGCCTGGGGAAGCCCGACCACCTCGTTTAATCGTGCCAACACCCCGACGACCCAAGCCGGTGTCTCTGGTGTATTAGGCGATACCATCACCTTCAATGAATGGCCACTGCTGTTTACTGCGTAAGGATTTTATAAATGACGATAATCAAGCAGGGGTCCATTGTTGCAGGCTCCGTTACCGCCTCATGGATTGTGGGGACAGTAACTAAAACAGCATCCGCAGATGTGAATGGCGTCTTCAGTGGGGATGCTACCGGCAGTGTTGATCATGTAACTGGTCGGTTTTCTTTGTTCCCCAAAGTTCTGCCGCCAGTTAGTACACCAATCCGTTATCAGTGGATCAAAGTGGGTGATAAAACCATTGCCGATTTGAACAACATTTCATTATCGCTGGTTGGTAATGTTGTCAGTGGCATTATCCCTGATGTGCCGCTTATCCCAGGACAAGCTGTTTTTACCCTTATTCTTGATATTGGCGATAATTCAGAGGTTATCAACCCGGTAACATTAAGCGTGATTGATGACGGCAATGGTCATTTACTCAATGCGGTGACGAAAGCATCGCTTGGGACAATCAACTACAGCACCGGTGCGTTTGTTATTAACGCGCCGACATCAGCAGCATTCCGGGTAAAAAAATATGAAAAGCGTTTTACGCCAGAAAATGGGCAGACAGGTAGCGATGCATATTCATGGGTTTGGTCATCAACGGTAACTGAAACCCATGCGTGCAGTGTTCGCACGCCCGGATTAACCAAATGTGCTTATCTTACTGTTCGCTATGAAAACCAACATGATCTGACGGTTTCACTGGATAATCTGACCTTCGATTTTACGCCAAACAGCCGTGAAACTGTGGCTACAGGTTCAGTTCGTCTGGTTTTTGGTGGCCGTACTTACATTGACCGTTTGGGTTATCTCTACAGCAATATTGACCCACTGACTGATAGTGGTGAGCAATCAGGAACATTTGATTACAACAACGGCATTGCCAAAATCACCGCCTGGACCGCAGGCGCGACCAATGCCAATGTGGTCGTACAATCGATGTTGACCTATCTCGATGATCATACGGTTTCAGATATTACCTTCCGCACGCCGGGTGCACCGGTTCGTGCAGGTTCGTTGTATATCCAATGCTTGGACGCCGGTGGTGTTTTACATGATGTGACAGCGCCCGCCGATGGCCGGATAAACTCAGATATTTTTGAAGGAACGGTTGATTACGAGACGGGGATTGTTTACATCAAATTCGGTTTTCTGGTGAAAGCCTCCGAGCATTTAGCGGCGGAATGGTACGACCAGAATCTGGTTGATGTGAACGGTAATATCTGGATGCCGATACAGGTTAAAGCCGATAGCCTGCGCTTTAACTGTGTAACCTATTCTTACCTGCCGCTCGATGCTGACATCATCAAACTTGACCCGGTACGCCTGCCAACTGATGGGAAAGTCCCTATTCTGCGAAAAGGCGGTATCGGCGTTATTCACAGCACCAAACGCACACCATTCCCCAACAGTGTCACCGCCGGTTATTTACTGGATGTGGGTCGAACTCGTCTGGCGAAATGCTGGCTTGAGGATGCTGCGGGAAAAGTGGTGCCAACCAGCAAATACAGCGTCGATCTGGACTATGGCAAGGTCACACTAGCAACCCCACTGGACTTAACAGGCTATGCACAACCGCTGGAAGCAGTGCACCGCGTCGAAGACATGAGCATGATCACCGATGTGGAAATCAGCGGTCGTCTCACGCTGGCCAGACCGCTATCGCATAACTATGACTCGGCAGATACCTACATCAGCTCTGCGCTCATCATCGATGACTTATGGGCACGCATCAGCGATGTGTTTGATCAACAAACCTGGACGAGCGTTTGGAGTGACACGCTGATTGGTAGCCAATCGACTGCCCAGTTCAATGCGACAGACTTTCCAATCACCGTTAAAAATCGTGGTGCTATTACGGAGCGGTTCGCACTTATTTTCACCAGTAGCACCGGATTTAACGTGATTGGTGAACACCTAGGCTTGATTGCTATTGGTTCAATTAATGCGGTATGCGCACCGGTTAACCCGAACACCAATTCCCCGTATTTCAGCATCAATCCTTTGGCATGGGGCTCTGGATGGAGTACCGGCAATGTGTTGCGTTTCAACCTCCACGGTGCAAACGCTCCGTTCTGGATAGCTCGCACCATTTTGCAATCAGAAGCCGCAGTAGACAGCGATGAGTTTGCTCTGCAGCTGCGCGGCAACATCAATAAAGATTAACCGGAGATGGCTATGGGCATGTACGAGCAGCTTGTTGCCATCGGATACATGGTTCATACCGGCCATGACGGTTGGTGGTTAGGGCGTGATTTCGAGTTGTGGTTATTGCACGAACAGCGCCGGATTTATGGTGAACACGCAATCTCCACACCGGAAATTAAATCTGCATTGGTCATTCTGACACAACAACAAACAAGTGCTGCATAAGCACAGGAGAACATAATGACGTTTCCCGTGAAATGGTATTCCTCTGATATGGAAGGCGCTGCTTTCTTGTCATCTGGCGCAGCCGGTGCAGCTCATACCACTAACCCTGGCAGCTTGATTACTTTATTGAAATCCGTATTGGTAACTGGATTTGGCATTAAATCTGTATCTTCATTGGTTTATAGCAGTGCTGCTCAAACCATTACCGCTACGGTAGCGGCAGGGCACAAATATTTAGTTGATCAGGTTGTTGGAATATCTGGCGCCAACGAATCAGGGTTCAATGGTGAATTTCGCGTGTTGTCTGTTACCAGTACAACTGTAGTCATGGGGTTAGACAACGGCACCCCATCCGCTGCCAGCGTTACGGGCACGCTCAGCATGAATATTCCGTCACTGGGTTGGGCGATTGAATTTGAAGATGCAGCTAATTACAAAATCATCTTCAAACGCACTGACCCTGCATCAACACCATTGCGATTATACATTGATAATAGTGCCTGGAGTGGTTGGAATAATAGTAACGGTTTTCTGGCGAAAATTCAGATGATAGAAAGCCCAACGGATATCAATACATTTACAACAGTATATGAGCATCGTTGGCCATGTTCACATTCATATTCATCACCAGACTGGCAAATAATTGGGGATGGCCGGATTATTTACTTTTTACCAAGATACGCTAATGATAAATTCCGTGGTTTGTATATGTTTGGTGACATCAACAGTATTCGTCCAGGGGATAATTATCATTGTTTATTTACTCATTACTATGAGTTATTAGTTTCTAGTTCCTGGGGGACATCTGGTTCAAGTTATTATTTCTATAATAATGGACTTATGTTTTCTGACTCTACACAGAAAAGAATGGCGCGAAGCTATCATCAGCTACCAGGCAGTGTTACATGTTCATGGAGAGGGTTCAACTCTGCATTTGGGGAAGGAATGTCTTTCCCAAATCCCGCGGATAATGGGTTTTATGTCAGTACTGATCCAGTTCCTATCTATGACGATTTATCATTCCGAGGTTCATTGCCTGGTATTGTTGTCCCGTATGCATCACCTGTAGCATACGATAAAACACATTTAAATAATTTGCCTGGGGTTCCAGGAAAATTAATACGACTGCTTTTAGCGTCGAAAACTAGTCAAGCATCATCAGGTCAGCGACTGATTGGATTTGATATTAAAGGGCCATGGCGATGAGTTTAACCCCGGATGGATATTTAATTGGGGTTATAAAAACCTCCGTATTCCTTTTTGCAAATAAAGAAACAAAAGAGCAAGCATGGCCAGGAGAAAATAACTGTAAAAAAATTGAATCATCAGTTGCTGAAAATGCCTATAGACTAACAAAAGTAGAAATGCTTAACGTTCCGCCACAACGTAAAGACTTAGGATATATAGAAGGGGTAATCACACGAAAGACGGAACCAGCTGTTGGTCAGCTAGTTATTTGTCTCGATGAACGTTTCAATCTGATTGAGGAAACGTTATCCGGTTCCGGAGGGTATTACCGGTTTGATAGCCTACCAATAAATGGCCTTTATGCCATTCATGCCTATGACAACAACGAATACAAATACGCACCGGTCGGTGCTGATCGCCGTACACCGGAGGCTTATCCATGAGCATGCGATATTCAGTTGATGTAAAGAATGCGCGGGCACAGGCTACCGCAAATAAAATTGATGCTGGAGCAA
This sequence comes from uncultured Tolumonas sp., assembly GCF_963678185.1. NCBI lineage: Bacteria > Pseudomonadati > Pseudomonadota > Gammaproteobacteria > Aeromonadales > Aeromonadaceae > Tolumonas > uncultured Tolumonas sp. Next base: position 622,605 of record NZ_OY782757.1, on the reverse strand, counting down.
GTGTAGGCTCACTGACTATTTATAGTGGAGTATTGCCGGGGACGTTGGGCAACGTAACTACGCAAACGGCTATATTGACTCTGCCTCTTCAAAAACCGTGTGCTGCCCATATAGAAAATGGCGTTACAACGCTGGCGGCTATTGCAGAACAAATGGTGATGGTAACAGGAACTGCCGCGTGGGCGCTCATTAAGAATGGTGATGGTGTTCCTGTTGTTGATCTACTTGTCGGCGTGAATGGCAGCGGCGCTGATATTGAATTACCAACGGTTGATTTGATCCAAGGTAGTTACGTTCGTATCACGGCAGGACAAATCAGCGAGGCCTAATTCATGTCTGAACCGGTAAATCTCGACCTATGGCAATCTGCCGCAGCACAGGGGCCGGTTAACCTTGATTTGGGGGCTAGCCCTGATGTAGCAACAATCTATGTCGCGACTATTTCTGCAACCAGTCAGCCAGCATCTTCCGATATCAATGCCACTGTTATTTATGGCGGCGCCATCGCGTCAAGCTCAAAGACATCGGTAACAGCTATTGCAGGCTCCATCATCTTTGATGCGAACCTATCCGGACTTAGTGCAGCCACACAGGCTGATCTCAACTCTGACTTAATTCTAACTTCAACTGTTGGTGCTCACAGTAATTCGGTCACCGGTCATCTTCCTGCTGATTACATTATTACCGGTACTGTATCGACTGATGCGAACCCACTGCATTTTCATGGCGCTGGTAATTACGATATCAACGTCTATCGTGACCCTGCAGGTTATGGTGGCAATGTCTGGGCAAAACAAGCTGAACCTGCTCACCATGAGCCGGGCATCAGTGATTGGCATATGGGTGCCAGAACGCCAGCAGATAGACCGGTTGAATGGCAGGAAGCAGGCAATATCAGTGCTAAATCAGCTTATCCGTTTGGTTTGATACCCAGAGCACAGACGCAAAAAACAGAGCGCTATACCGAAGCAACTAATTCTGAATTACGTCCGGGTTGGTTATATCGCGATCTGCCAAAGGCGCATAAAAACCGGATAGAGAAATACGCAGAAGCCATCAGCAGTGGTTACTCAGCATCTGCGCCGTTCTGGCTGTTGTTACCACGCAACCACCGGGAGAGGGTAGATCAATGGCAAGTGCCAAGCTGGATGGATGTATCGTTACAGCGACAGCTGATCCGTAAAGGCTGTTGGGTATCTAAACAATCAGCCAGCTTTTATGAAGAAGCAATCTGGCCATTGTCCGGTGTCAGTGACCATACACTGCCACCTATCACGCCACCGCTTAATATTGGCGACGTTAATCTCAATTTTTATCGCGAACGTCAGTTAAATACCGATCTGGAATTCTGGGTCGATATCGGTGCTGCCCGCATCATTCCAATTCGGAGGGTTTATCTGGTGAGTAACACAGCATCTATCGTCAGAGCCCGCGATGGATTAGAAATTCCATCAACCAGCGTCAGTGTTGATTACGACGATGAGAGCTGGGCATGGCAGTTCTCTGCTACCGTACCACTTATCTCGATTGCCGAAGCGCTGGATGGTGAAGAGGTGTTCATTGTCATTAACGGCTATCAATGGCGTATGTCAGTCGATGGCTGGAGTGATAATAAAGCCTGGAACAGTCAAAGCGCCACTGTCACCGGACGTAGCCGAACTAAAGAACTATCCAGATCAATCCTATTGCCATCAAGTTATGCTGAAAAGCAAGACCGCACCATTATACAACTGGCAGAGCAAGAACTGATAACCGGCTGGACAATAGATTGGCAGGCTGCTGATTGGCTGGTGCCGGGTGGTGCGTGGAGTTACAGCAACAAAGCACCAATGGATATCATCACGGAACTTGCTGCAGCGGCAGGGGCATTTGTGGTTCCTGATCGCGTAAATCGTCACATGACCATTCTGCCAAAATATAAAACGGCGCCATGGCATTTAGATGGGGAACTAGCAGACGTTCAGATCCCCGCAAATATCATGATAAACCGTGGGCGTAAGCGGGAATACGGAACCAACGCGAATGGCGTTTGGCTAACAGGCGGAAATGCGGGCATAACTGCGCTAGTTAAACGTACCGGCACCGGAGCAGAACGCCTGCTGGCTGATACTACAAATTCACTCATAACCCATGTTGATGGCGCCACTGCATTAGGCACCAAACTGCTGGCAGAGAGTTTAAACCGAAGTATCGACACTATTGAGCTGCCAATTTCCAGCACCGATACTGGGCTGATATTGCCCGGCATGATATTGGACATCCCTGATGGTAAATCGTATGCCAGAGGTTTTAAAGCTACAGCACAGAAGAACAGCGACCATAAGTTGGTGATTCGTCAGAGTATTGAGATTGAGCGACCAATAGGGGACTAATGTGGCCAACATATATAAAAAATTAGTCGAACTACTTCCAGCCGGCGATCAACGCAATATCGGCACAGTAGAAACAGTCAACACCTCAGCAGGCACGACGACCTTAACCACGCTAGGAGGTGGACATGTCACTGTAATAGGCATCAGCTTATCAGTCGGTGATAAGGCGTATTTCAAAGATGGGGTTATAGAGAGCAAAGCGCCGGATCTGCCAGTTTATGAGATTGAAGTTTAAATCCACTCATTTCCGCTAGTTACACATCAAATTAACCACATATAAGAGGTTCACATGAAATTTTTATCCCATTTATTTGGGTGGCTTGGTGCCGCCCTTTTTTATGTCTTAACCTGGCTGTTAGCAGTTTTAATATGGCCATTCATGCAACTGATTAAACCAACCGGAAAGACGCGAATGTTCGAGTGGTTGCTTATTTCCGTAGCATTATATGCTGCCGCCATTTATATCCAGCACCCACAAATTCAAGTCGGTTTATGGAAGGCTGGGCATATTAATTCCGCGGCATTTATCGGTTATTGGATATGTCGACGTTTATTTGGGCGGTTTGATGTCAACAGCAACCCAATTCTGAATGCTGCACGGGCATTGATTATTTCGGCATGCATTATCGGCATGGCGTTGGGGTTATGAGGATCTTTGTTCTGCTGACTTTGTTTATGTGTCAGGTATTTGCAGCACCACCAACTGGTGCTGTGAAATATAGAAGCATGTTAACCAGAGAGGCACATTTCCATCTTGGATTGAACGCACCAATCCCTATGATCGCGGCCCAAATTGAGCAAGAGTCGGCATGGAGACCGGGTATTACAGCTTGGGACAATGGGCGTGGACTCGCTCAATTCATGGATCCGACCACTAATTTTATAGCCAGGCTATATCCGGAACTTGGTCATCCAGCGCCATATTCTCCGGCATGGGCAATACCCGCACTAATTCGCTATGACATCTGGATTTATAAGCGAATAAAAGGTGAAACAGAATGTCATCGATGGGGGGCCGCCCTGAAAGGATATAACGCAGGACTTGGTTATGTGCAGCAAGCACAAAAATCTTCGGATCATCCGGGTATCTGGTTTGGAGCGACCGAATTTATAAAAACAAAACAATCTGCTAAAAATTTTGAATATAGCAGGATGTATCCCCGATGGATAATATTCAAACGGCAGTTGAACTACACCAAATGGGGAGCGTTAACTTGTCATGAATACCTTTAATGTGGTCATCCCGTGGTATGTGCGCTGGCTTGCACTATTGTCACTTTGTGCGGTACTTGGTTTGTATTGCTGGCTTGATGGTGCAGCGAACACGCAGAGTAAGTGGGACAAAGAAAAAAAAGAGCAACAGTTAGCGCAACTGAAAGAAGCGACTGAAAGAACATCAATTACGGCTAAATCAGCAGCACAAGCAGATATGAGTAAACAGCTTATTCAGAAAACAGCCAAAGCCATCGCTGAACAATTGGAGATCAAATATGTCACGCCATCTGATGATGCTAAGTGTGTTGTGCCTATTGGTGTGTTCCGGATGCGCAACGACACCGCAGCCACATACGTGCCAGTTCCCCACGGCACCCGATAACCTGATGGTACCGCCACCGGCTTTACCGCCAGTTAATATTGAAACAGATCCGCCACCATCTGTTGTTGCCAAACTATGGTCAGAAGATGTTGCTCAGTGCAATGTGACATCACAGCAATTTTGGGAGTTGCAGGATTGGGTGTATCAGCAAACGCATAAAAAATAGGCGATTGAATTTTTTCGGTACTTCATTGCGGTTTATTGAATGAAGTTTAATCAGTAGTTGGGTTGGGTAGTAAAAGGGATGTATACAGAACATCAGGAGAGGGGGGCGGAAAGAGCAAAAAAAAACCCGCTAGCGCGGGTGATTTTTAAGGTAATTCTGTAAGTAAGATGAAAAGGATATTACCTAAACATATTACCCATTTATTACCTAGCTTGCACTTTGGCTTCTGGTGAAGAAGCTAAGTGCTTGATAATAATGGTGCCGATGGCCGGAGTCGAACCGGCACGCTGTAACCAGCGAGGGATTTTAAATCCCTTGTGTCTACCAATTTCACCACATCGGCAAATCTGGAGGCGCGTCCCGGAGTCGAACCGGGCTAGACGGATTTGCAATCCGCTACATAACCGCTTTGTTAACACGCCGTATTTTGGAGCGGGAAACGAGACTCGAACTCGCGACCCTAACCTTGGCAAGGTTATGCTCTACCAACTGAGCTATTCCCGCTCGGAATATGCGGTGAATTCTATAGATATCTGACTGATAGTCAACACTATTTAGCATCGTTACGTTTGTTCGGTGATTTTTTATTCAAAACCTTATAAAGCGTTTTTTAATAGCTCAGGTTTAGCTGCTTTCAGGTATTGCATCATGGAATAAAAGGTCAAAATAACAGCAATGTACAACAAAACATAGGCAAGCCAGATCATCCAGATATTGTATTGCCAGATCAGCCCTGTTAACGACATCATCTGAATGGTTGTTTTCCATTTTCCTGCCATACCAACGGCAACAGATGCGCGTTTACCTAACTCCGCCATCCATTCCCGTAATGCAGAAATTAATATTTCACGGCCAATCATAATAATGGCTGGGATAGTGACGAAAATGGAACTGTAATGCTCAACGATAAGCACTAATGCGGTTGCAACCATGACTTTATCGGCTACCGGATCAAGGAATGCGCCAAAAGGTGTTGTTTGATTTAATTTTCTGGCTAAATAACCATCAAACCAATCTGTAACAGCAGCAAGAACAAAAAAGACGGCAGCGGCAAAGTAACTCCACTCTACAGGAAAATAGAAAACGATAACAAAAACAGGAATTAGAGCGAGACGAAATAGAGTTAACAGGTTTGGTATATTCAGCATGATCCGCTATCCAGATGATTTTTAATGTAAGGTATCATAAATGACACGGGCTAAGGCAGGGCTAATGCCGGGTACTTTTGTTAATTCGTCAGGGGTTGCTTTAATAATCTCCTGCATACCACCCAAATACTTTAATAGCATCTGTCTGCGCTTACTTCCCACGCCAGGAATTCCTTCCAGTAAACTTTCGGTTCTTTTCTTATTTCTGCGTTGTCGGTGACCGGTGATCGCGAAACGGTGCGATTCATCACGAATATGCTGTATCAGATGTAACGCCGGCATATCGGCCGGTAAGTTAATTTCTTCGTGAGTTTGACCGAAAATGAGTGTTTCTAACCCCGGTTTTCTTGATTCACCTTTAGCAATACCGATAAGTCGCGGCTGTTTTTGATTAGCTAACGATGACAATTCGCTCAATACTGATTCTGCCTGGCGTAATTGCCCTAAGCCACCATCAATAAATAAGATATCCGGAATTTTGTCGGCATCTTGCTGTTTATTAAAACGTCGGTAAATGACTTGCTTCATTGCCGCATAATCATCGCCGGGAGTAATACCCTCAATATTATAGAGACGATATTCGCTATTTTTAGGGCCTTCTCGGTCAAACACGACGCAGGAAGCCACCGTTGCTTCTCCTTGCGTATGAGAGATATCAAAACACTCCATCCGCTGAATCGGAGTCATGATACTCAAAACCTCCTGCAACTGCCGGAAGCGTTGTTCAACAGTTGTTTTGTGCGATAGCTTGCTACTCAATGCAGCCTCAGCATTTGTCGTTGCTAACTGGCAATAACGAGCGCGCTCACTTCTTGTTTTACTGGTGATCCTTACTTTTACACCAGCAATTTGGCTTAACATTTCTGATAAACCATCTTCATCTTCCAATTCATTATCAAGCAGGATTTCTTTTGGCAATGATTTGCCAGAGATATCAGAAAGATAAAATTGCTGAACGAAGGCATAAAGTAATTCGGAAATATCACTATCGATTGGCAAGGAAGGGAAATAGTTTCGACTACCGAGCACTTTTCCTTGCCTGATAAACAGCACATGCACACTAGCAATACCATTGCGCACTGCAGTACCAATAATGTCGAGATCATCAAGAATGTTGCCACTGACCGATTGCTGTTCCTGGATCTTACGCATATTCAATATTTGATCGCGTAATTTAGCGGCATCTTCAAACCGTAATTCGACGCTCGCTTTTTCCATTTTATCGACCAGTAGAGTGATCACTTGCTGATCTTTGCCTTGCAAAAAGAGTCGGGCAAGGTTCACTTGCTCCATGTATTGTTCGTCAGTGACTAGCCCTGGTACACAAGGGCCACTGCATCGTTTCAGTTGATATAACAAGCAAGGTCGTGAACGGTTAGCGTAAAAAGAATCTTCACATTGTCTGATCGGAAAGATTTTTTGCATTGCATGTAAACTTTCTCTGACGGCATAACCACTGGGGTAGGGACCAAAATATTCCCCTTTTTGTTTTCTCGCTCCCCGGTGTGAGCTAAGGCGAGGGTGCTGATGCGACGATAGAAATATATAGGGGTAGGATTTGTCATCGCGCAGCAAAATATTATATTTTGGACGATGCTGTTTGATGAGATTATGTTCTAATATTAATGCTTCTGTTTCAGTCAAAGTAACAGTGACTTGTATGTCTGCAATGTTGCTGACTAATGCGCGAGTTTTTGTGCTGTCTACATTCGTGCGGAAATAAGAAGACAATCTCTTTTTGAGATTTTTGGCTTTCCCTACGTAAATGATACAGCCCGTTCCATCGATCATGCGGTAGACACCAGGCTGTTCTGTCACTACTTTTAGAAACCGACGTGAATCAAATTCAGATGTATTTATCTCTTTCAATGTCGATCCTTTGGATGCCTATAAAGTTTCTGCGTCCAAAATTCCATAACGAATAGCCATTCGGGTTAATTCAACATCACCGTTAATATTGAGCTTTTCAAATAAACGATAACGATAACTATTTACTGTTTTCGGACTTAGATTAAGACTTTCGGCGATATCTTGAACTTTATTACCTTTAGTGATCATCATGGTGATCTGCATTTCTCGATCAGAAAGTGTTTTAAAAGGGTTTTCAGTTGTTGAGGTTGTTACTTGGCTTAATGCTATTTGTTGCGCTATTTCCGGAGAAATATAGCGTTGACCGGCATTAACAGCGCGGATTGCCTGAATCATGTCATCGGGGGCTGAACATTTAGTCAGATAACCCGATGCGCCCGCTTGCATAACTTTTAGGGGAAATGGGGTCTCAGTCTGGACAGTTAAAACAATTATTTTGGTATCAGGATTAAATCGCAGAATTTTTTTGGTTGCTTCCAGTCCGCCAATGCCTGGCATATTCATATCCATTAAAATGACATCAGACTGGTTGTCTCTACACCACTGGACTGCTTGCTCGCCACTCACTGCTTCACCAACCACACGAAGACCACGAACATCTTCTAAGATACGGCGAATGCCTGTGCGCACCAGCTCATGATCATCCACTAGAAATACACTAATCAATCGAGTTGCTCCGCCTATGACTAAGAAGGATGTTTAACAAAAATAGTAAACACCGCATACACACTTACATATGTATATAAAACATGCTTCCTGCCGTCTTCAGTATGCTGGCTGAGAGTAAAAAAGTGAAGAGGAATTACTTTGCTAATGGTGTAAATAATGATTTCATGACATGGAATAGATTTCTTTTGGAGGAAACGCTATGAATGCCATAGCGAAAGAAAAACACCGTTTAGCTTATACAGCTCCCGATTTCACGATTGATCAAATTGATCTCGATATCCTGTTGGATGAAAGCTGTACAACTGTGATCGCCACCAGCTTGGTTAAACGTCAAGGCAACCATGTTAATGATTTATTGTTGAATGGTGAAAACCTCATACTCCATTCCGTGTTAATAGATAAAAAACAAGCTACATATCGCGTAGAAAATAACCAGCTTTGTATTGAAAATATCCCTGATTTATTTGAATTACAGATTGTGACTGAAATTAATCCTGAGGCGAATAGTGCTTTGGAAGGGTTATATAAATCAGGTAGTGCATTTTGCACACAATGTGAAGCTGAAGGATTTAGACGGATCACTTATTATTTAGACCGTCCGGATGTATTGGCTCGCTTTACAACTAAAATTACTGCCAATAAAGCGAATTATCCAATTCTACTGTCAAATGGTAATCGTATCGCTAGTGGTGATAACAACGATGGTACTCATTGGGTGCAATGGCAAGATCCTTACCCGAAACCATGCTATCTATTTGCGTTAGTTGCTGGTGATTTTGATGTTTTAAAAGATACGTTTAAGACCAAAAGTGGCCGGACTGTCGCTTTAGAATTATTTGTAGACAAGGGCAATTTGAATCGCAGCCATCATGCAATGACCAGCCTGAAAAAATCGATGGCATGGGATGAACAGCGCTTTGGATTAGAATACGATCTGGATATTTATATGATCGTTGCCGTCGATTTTTTCAATATGGGGGCAATGGAAAATAAAGGCTTAAATGTCTTCAATTCCAAATTTGTACTCGCGAACTCTGAATCAGCAACTGATACCGATTATTTTGATATTGAACGGGTGATCGGCCATGAATATTTCCATAACTGGACGGGTAACCGTATTACCTGTCGTGACTGGTTCCAACTTAGTCTTAAAGAAGGCCTAACAGTATTCCGTGATCAAGAATTCTCTTCCGATCTGGGTTCCAGAGCGATTAACCGTATCAGAAATGTGAAGATTATTCGTGGGCCGCAGTTTGCCGAAGATGCGGGGCCTATGTCGCATCCGATCCGTCCGGATGTCGTGATGGAAATGAACAATTTCTATACGTTAACCGTGTATGAAAAAGGTTCAGAAGTGATCCGTATGTTACACACCATTTTAGGCGAGGATAAATTCCAGGCTGGGATGAAATTATATGTCGCGCGTCATGACGGACAGGCTGTAACTTGTGATGATTTTGTGCAAGCGATGCAAGATGCGTCCGGCATTGATTTGACGCTTTTCCGGCGCTGGTATGCTCAATCTGGTACACCAATATTAACAGTCAGTGATGAATTTGATGCCTTAACTTGCACTTATCGATTGCACGTAAAGCAGCACACGCCAGCTACGGCAGATCAAAAAGAGAAATTAGCTCTGCATATTCCGCTTAGCATTGCTTTGTATGATCAGCGTGGTGTCTATTTGGGTGATCAATATGATCGGGTGCTGAGTATTTGTTCCGATCATCAATCTTTTGAGTTTACTGGTATAACTGAAAAACCAGTCATTGCTTTATTGCAGGACTTTTCAGCACCAGTGAAACTAGAATATGCCTATGATGATCAGGATTTATTGATTTTATTACGACATTCCCGTAGTGCGTTCACGCGCTGGGATGCTGCGCAAATGCTGATCAATAAATATATTAGATTGAATGTAAAACATTTTATTGAACAGCAACCGCTTGAAGTATCACCTGCATTGTTAGATTCCTTGGCTGAGATTTTGATTGATCAGGATTTGGATAAATCGTTGATCGCTGAGATCATGCGGCTCCCAACGGAAAGTAGTATTGCTGAGTTGTTTGATGAAATTGATGTCGATGCTATTCACACAGTAAGACGCTTTATGGAACAAACAATAGCCAAGCGTTTGCATAGTGTTTTTGCAATGACTTATCAGCAAAATAAGACAACAGGGCGTTATGAATTGTCTCAGGCAGAGATAGCGAAACGAGATTTGGTTGCCGTGTGCTTGAATTATCTGGCAATAAATGGCGATGAATCTGATGTGTCTATGATAACTGCACACTATGACGTTGCAGATAATATGACCGACATCCTTGCTGCTATGCAGGCTGCGAAGCAGGGGAAATTACCTGTGTTGCAGAACATGATGACTGAATTTGAAACAAAATGGCATCACGATGGTTTGGTTATGGATAACTGGTTCCGTATCCAAGCCACATCACCAGCCGATGATTGTTTATCTACAGTTAAATCACTATTAAGCCATCGCTCTTTTAGTATGCAAAACCCAAATCGCTTGCGAGCATTAATAGGAACATTTAGCGCGGCTAATCCGTATCGTTTTCATGCGATTGATGGATCTGGTTATCGTTTCCTCAGAGAGATATTAGAAGAATTAAACACGACTAACCCACAAGTCGCTGCCAGGTTGATTACGCCATTATTGCAATACAAACGTTTTGACTCTGTTAGACAGTCATTGATGAAACAAGAGTTACAGCAATTAGCCGAAAGAGCAGATTTATCTAATGATCTGTTTGAAAAGGTATCCAGAGCATTAGCTCAATAACATTAATAACAGGCGTGAGTAATCACGCCTGATTAACTCATGATGTATATATTCCGTTTAGCAATATCATCAACTGATGTATTGAAGTTTTATGAGGGGAGAGTAGATGCGGTTTCTGTAGTTACTGAGCAGGGGCAACGTCTACAATTTCCTTTTCATCATTTGAAACCATTTGTATCTCAAATTGGGATACAAGGACGGTTTCGGGTAACGATCGATGCTTCAAATAAGATCGCCAGAATAGAACGTATCAGTTAAAAATCGATTACTTAATTTTTAACATCCTTCTCACAAATTGCATAAAGATGCAAGAAAGTGTATTTCGGGCTAAAATGCTGGCGAGAAGTACATAAGCTGAACTCCACCGCATTCGAGAGAGGACCTTGATGTTTTATTACCCGTTAGTCCGTCATTTCCTGTTTAAACTTGATCCTGAAGTTGTTCATGAATTAACTATTCATCAGTTGGCATGGATGGGAGGGACTCCGTTTGAGGTGTTTTTCCGTAATAAACTCCCTTCTCGTCCAATTGAAGTTATGGGGTTGAAGTTCGATAACCCTGTCGGGCTGGCTGCTGGCTTGGACAAAGATGGCGATGCGATCGATGCCTTTGGTGCGATGGGTTTTGGTTTTATCGAGGTTGGTACCGTAACGCCTCGTCCTCAACCAGGCAACGACAAACCGCGTATTTTCCGTGTAATCCCTGCTCAGGGTATTATTAATCGCATGGGGTTCAACAATAAAGGCGTGGATAATCTGATCGAAAATGTCAAAAAGAGCCATTACAAAGGGATCTTAGGCATTAACATTGGTAAGAATAAAGATACACCAATAGAAAATGGCAAAGACGATTACCTGATTTGTATGGATAAGGTATATGACTATGCTGGATATATTGCGGTGAATATTTCATCACCTAACACACCGAATTTGCGCCAATTACAATATGGCGAGGCATTTGATGATTTATTAAATAGCCTAAAAGAGCGCCAAAAAGAACTGGCTGAGAAACATAAGAAATATGTTCCTTTAGCAGTAAAAATTGCGCCGGATTTATCGCCAGATGAATTAAAACAAGTAGCAGAAGCTCTTTTACGCCATAAGATTGATGGTGTCATTGCGACTAATACCACTCTGGATAGGGAGATGATCCACGACATGCCGCATGCGGCTGAAACTGGTGGTTTAAGTGGCCGACCATTACAAAATAAGAGTACAGAAATTATTCGATCGTTACATCAATATCTGCAAGGGCAAATTCCGATTATTGGCGTTGGCGGTATTGATTCGGCAATGGCGGCGAGAGAAAAAATACAGGCTGGTGCTGAATTAGTTCAGATTTATTCTGGCTTTATTTATAACGGCCCAGATTTAGTAAAAAATATCGTCAATAACATCTGATATTTGCATATTTTTGCAATGTCCGTTTGAAAAATATCCTAGATTGTTTTATAACATCGGAAAACGGGATAGAGAGCAAACGGATGATATTAGTCCCTGATGAAAATTGGCGCTGGATATTTGATGAACAGCGCCAAAATATTCTTCTGGATTTAACGGATGACATGCAGTTCACTGCAGCCATACCTGCGAAGCAGCTAGAAAAAAAATCAGCATTTACAGAGTCATTCTCTGTTGATGACTCCTCGCATTATTTTCATTTCCTTGAATGCCTTGGCGAGTTTCCGTTTACTGATCCTGAACGTGTTCAGATCGTTCTGAACGCTATTGCCGCTATTAAATATGCTCGGCCATTAGTCAGCCAAAGTTGGTTTTATCAAGATGTTGGTATGCTGTCTGATACGCCAGAACTGGGCGAAGTATTTTCGGTTGTGACAGAATGCATGTACGGCGATGTGATGGTTATATCACCGGGCAGCACTGCATCACTGTGTATTGTGATCAGCCAGTCTATTCAGTTAGATACAGAGAAGTCATTAAAACAATCTGCAATATGCAAATTGATGAATACCAAGCTGTTACCTTATCAGGCAGCAACAAAATATTTGGCTAAAATGGCTTAAGCCATAAATGCTAATATAAAAAAAGCCCCTTTCGGGGCTTTTTTTATTCTGCTGTAGGACTGCTGACCGGATGAACATCTTCACTCGGATAACAACCTAATATCTTCACATAGCGGGTTGATGATTGCAGATCCTGAATCGCAGCCTGCATTTCATCACTTTCCAGATTAGCGGCGACATCAACGTAAAACATTTCTTCCCAAGGGTTACCGGGAATTGGGCGGGATTCCAATTTAGTCATGTTGATGTTGTGGTTGCGCAATACTAATAATGCTTCTACCAGTGAACCGATTTTTTGTGTCGTTGACATAATGAAGGTTGTTTTGGCCGGCACCAGTGGCGAGACTTTAATTGGCTCACGAGCAACAATCAGAAAGCGAGTGCAGTTATCCGGCTGATTAGCTAATCCGCTGGCAATTTTAATTAAACCGTAGATATCACCACCTTCAGCACTGCCAATAGCCGCTGCATTCGGTGAAGCAAGTTCTTTGACCTTCAACATGGCTGCTGATGATGAATCGCAAAACACTTTGCGAATGTGTGGGTTGCTATCAAGATAATGCGATGATTGCATGATGGGTTGCGGGTGCCCATAGATAACTTCAATGTCGTTTATAGTGGTATCCACGGCTGTCAGCAAGCAATGATCAATAGGGTAGGTTAGTTCAGCAACAATCGAGAGGCTGGTCTGTTGCATCAAATCATAAACTTCATTGATAGAACCGGATGTCATATTCTCGATCGGTAATACCCCATACTGACAAGCGCCACTTTCTACTTCATTAAAAACCTGATTAAAGCTGCTGCAACTTATTTCACGAATATCAGATAACTGACGACCAAGGAATTTACGGGCAGCAAGGCTGGAATATGATCCTAATGGTCCTAAATAAGCAACGCTATTCCCTGCATCTGTGTGTTCAGGGTTTTTCTGTTGTTGCACAAAATCCTGCTGAATTAATACAGAATCTTCGATAATTAATTGGAATACTTGCTGAATAAAATGGGCAGAAAGCCCCATTGGGTGGCCAACCTGAGTCAGATATGCCAGTAGCTCTTGTTCGCGCCGTTGATCTCGGATCGGACGTTGGCTAAATAATTTGTTCTTAGCTACTTCAATACTGATTGCACGACGTTTGGCAAAAAGAGCGAGCAACTGGGTGTCAATCTCGTTAATGGAATGGCGGATCTCATCCAGTGTAGCCATGGCTTACTCTCCTTGTATAAATATCGATACACATTACGCAGATGCAAATTAAAGAAAACATAATCGGATGTAAATAATCCTGATATGCACAAATGGTAACACTTCCTGCCTGCCTATATATAGAATAGTAGTTAAGAAATCATTCCTTTAATCATAGGCGACAACTTAATGGGTCCTTTGATGTTAGATGTTCAGGGCTGTGAACTGGACGCTGAAGAACGTGAAATGCTGGCGCACCCTACCGTGGGTGGTTTGATCTTATTTACCCGCAATTATCATGATCGGGCACAATTATCTGCTTTGGTCGCTGCAATTCGCCAAGCGGCTGCAAAACCATTACTGATAGCCGTTGACCATGAAGGTGGTCGGGTTCAGCGTTTTCGAGATGGCTTTTCCCGTATTCCACCAATGGGGCTTCTGCATAATGCCGGCAATCAGGCCGCAAGTTTGGCAACAGACTGTGGTTGGTTAATGGCGGCTGAACTACTGGCTCATGATATCGATTTAAGTTTTGCCCCAGTGCTGGATTTAGAACGTGGCAGTAATGTGATTGGTAACCGAAGCTTCAGCAGCGATCCTCACCAAGTGATTGATCTGGCGTCTGCATTTATTGATGGCATGCACCAGGCTGGAATGAAGGCAACCGGTAAACATTTCCCTGGTCATGGTAGCGTCAGAGCCGATTCTCATATCGAAAGCCCGCGAGACAATCGTTCCTGGGAGGAAATAGATGCAACTGATCTGGTGCCATTTAAACAGTTAATTCCGACGGGAAAATTAGATGCACTCATGCCAGCCCATGTGATCTATACCGAGATTGATGATCATCCAGCTGGTTTTTCCCGCTTTTGGCTGCAGGAAATATTGCGCAAGAAACTTGGCTTCAACGGGGTCATATTCAGCGATGATCTGACGATGGAAGGCGCAGCTGTCGCTGGCGGATATCCAGAACGAGCCCAAGCCGCTTTGGATGCTGGTTGCGACATGTTATTGGCTTGCAATAACCGTGATGGAGCCATCGCTATTCTTGATGGGCTAAAAAATCCGCCTTCTAGCAGTGCAGAATCATTACTAAGTAAAAACCAAGGCGATTGGTCTCGGCTCATCTCTTCATCTCGCTGGCAAACCACGCAAAACAGAGTTCGTTGCTTTGTCGAAGAGTATGTTAATTAATACCATATTTTTGATCTTAAGCAGCCTTTCGGGGCTTTGAACTGACCCCATAGCAGGAGACCTGCTATGGTGAATTCCTGACAAGGTTGTTGATTGAGAGGGAACCAACATGATTATTTATCTGCACGGCTTTGATGCGACCAGCCCTGGCAACTATGAAAAAGTATTGCAATTACAGTTTATTGACCCGGATGTACGTATGGTTAGCTACAGTACGGTTTATCCTCGTCAGGATATGAGCCATTTGTTGAAGGAGGTTCATCGTCAAATCACAACATCCGATGATCCTGCGCCGTTGATCTGTGGTGTGGGTTTGGGGGGGTATTGGAGTGAACGCATTGGTTATCTCTGCGGCATCCGTCAAGTCATGTTTAACCCGAACCTTTTCCCTGAAGAAACCATGCAGGGAAAGATCACTCGCCCGGAAGAATATATTGATATTGCTTCTAAATGTGTAACTGAATTTCGTAAAAAAAATGCAAGAAAGTGCATTTGTATCCTTTCTGTTAATGATGAAGTCATGGATAATAGCCGCACAGCAAGTGAGCTGAAAGAATATTACGACATTGTATGGGATGAGCAACAATCCCATAAGTTCAAGGATCTGTCGTCACATCTACAACTTATAAAAGCATTCAAAAATGCTGGATGATGTCAGATGATTTTTGAGGAAGCGTAACTATTCCTTAACATATGTAATAAAAAAGGTGCTTCTGGTATGACCAAAATTGTCATTGTTGGTGGTGGTGCAGGTGGTCTCGAATTGGCCACACGTCTGGGACGTAAATTGGGTAAAAAAGGTAAGGCTCAGATCACTTTGGTTGATCGTAACCGTACCCATTTATGGAAACCGTTGCTGCATGAAGTTGCAGCTGGCTCACTGGATGCAGGTGTTGATGCATTAAGCTATCAATCTCAGGCCCGCCACAATGCGTTTGAATTCCAATTAGGCACATTAACTGATATTAAACGTCAGGAAAAACGTATCGTATTGGCACCAATTTTTGGTGAAAAAGGCGAAGAAGTATTAGGTGAACGTGAAATCGAATATGACTACCTGGTCATGGCACTGGGTTCAGTTTCTAACGATTTCAATACACCAGGTGTTCGTGACCATTGTATTTTCCTCGATAGCGCTGATCAGGCATTCCGTTTCCATAATATTTTGATGGATAAATTCCTGCGTTTTGCTGGTTCACGTACTACGAGCAATACTGATATTCCGCAAGACGGCAATATTAAAATTGCTATCGTAGGGGCAGGCGCAACAGGTATTGAGCTTTCAGCTGAGCTGTATAATGCGGTTGAAGAGCTGACGGCGTACGGATATAAAAATCTGTCTCGTCGCAGCCTAAAAGTGACTGTGGTTGAAGCTGGCCCACGTATTCTGCCTGCGCTGCCAGAGCGTATTTCTGGTGCGGCACACCATGAACTGGCTGAATTGGGTGTGGATATCCGTACCGCAACGTTTGTCAGTGAAGCAACCGACAAAGGTCTGATGACTAAAGATGGTGAGCTGATCGAAGCAGATTTGATGGTTTGGGCTGCCGGTGTTAAAGCGCCTGATTTCCTGAAAGAAATTGGTGGACTGGAAACTAACCGCGCAAACCAATTGGTCGTGAAAGGCACGCTGCAAACCACCATAGACGATCATGTTTATGCAATTGGTGACTGTGCTGCCTGTGCCATGGAAGATGGCAAACTGGTGCCGCCACGCGCACAATCGGCTCACCAGATGGCAACTCAGGCCATGAAAAATATTCTGGCACAGATCAATGGCGGTGAATTAAAAGCGTATCAGTACATGGATTACGGTTCATTGGTATCGCTGAGTAACTTCTCAACCGTCGGCAGTTTGATGGGTAACCTGATGCGCGGTTCTATGATGATTGAAGGGCGCATTGCTCGTATGATGTATATCTCTTTATATCGTATGCACCAAGTCGCTCTATATGGTTATGTGAAAACTGGTTTGATTATGCTGGTTGGCCAGTTAAACCGTATTTTGCGTCCACGCCTGAAACTGCATTGATTTCTTGCTGATAGTAAAAAGCCGACTAATTTTAGTCGGCTTTTTTGTGGGTGATATTTACGCGAACCATAAAAAACGCCGCATCATGCGGCGTTGATTTAGATGCTTGATAAGCTTAGTGAGCTTGCGTTTCACCGATTGGCAGAATGGTGCGACCGAATTTTTCGTTCAGCACTTCAGCCATCGCCAGATAAATTGCAGAGGCGCCACAGAAAATACCTTCAAAACCAGCGAAAGTACCTAATGCTGCGTTACCAGTGAAGTCTTTGGCTGCCAGTAAGAAGAACAGCACAACCAGAGTACCAAACACAACCTGCAGTGCTTTAGGGCCTTTCAGTGTGCCAAAGAACATGAACAGGGTGAAGATACCCCACATCAGCAGGTAACAACCCATAGATGTTTCGTTTGCTGCATCAGCCCAACCCCATTTTGGCATCAGGATCAGGAATACCAGACTGATCCAAAAGAAACCGTAAGAGGTAAAAGCGGTTAGACCGAATGTGTTGCCTTTTTTGAATTCAAGAATACCAGCAATCACTTGCGCCATACCGCCATATGCCAGACCCATTGCCAGAATCATGGCGCTGATTGGGAAGAAGCCTGCATTATGGATGTTCAGCAGCACAGTGGTCATACCAAAACCCATCAGACCCAATGGTGCTGGATTAGCCAATTTTTCGCTCACGAGAAGTTCTCCAGTAATAACGCTTAAAGGGTTCATCATCCTGATGAACGTTAGGTTTATGTAAAAATCCGCGCGATTCTAGTGGGCTGATCAGCTGTGCGCAAGTTAAATTGCGAGTCAGATCAAAGAAGTTTTTATGCAGGAAATGTATGGATTTATATAAGTAAAAAAAGGGAAGCATGTGCTTCCCAATATAAATGTTAAAATGTTGTAAATTTACTCCACTTCATTGCCACTTTTTTCGTTGGCGGCAAAGATTTTGGCGTTATTTAATGTAGTTCCGGCAATAGAAAGCAGTGCTTCACGCGTCAAAAATGCCTGGTGACCAGTGAACAACACATTATGACAGGCAGAAAGCCGGCGGAAGATATCATCAGTGATCACTTCATTTGATTTATCTTCAAAGAAGAGTTCGCTTTCTTCCTCATAGACATCTAAACCAAGCGCGCCGATCTTACCTTGTTTTAATGCTTCGATTGCATCTTGAGAATTCAGCAAAGCACCACGACTGGTATTAATGATCATCACACCTTTTTTCATTTTGGCGAATGATTGGGAATTTAACAGGTGGTAATTTTCCTGGAACAGAGGGCAATGCAAACTGATCACATCTGACTCACGAAATAGAGTATCCAGATCGACATATTCTGCACCCAATTCAATAGCAGCTTGATTCTGAAATGGGTCGTTAACCAGCAAGCGCATGCCAAAACCTTTTAAGATTCTTAAGGTTGCGATACCGATTTTACCTGTACCAATAATACCAGCAGTCTTGCCAAACATATTAAAACCGACCAAACCATCGAGTGCAAAATTGGCATCACGGGTGCGTTGATAAGCTTTATGAATGCGACGATTTAACGTCATCATCAGGCCAACACTGTGCTCGGCTACCGCTTCTGGTGAATAGGCAGGAACCCGGACAACGGTCAGACCTAATTCTTTGGCTGCGACTAAATCAACATTGTTATAACCCGCGCAGCGCATTGCTAATAGGCGTGTGCCGTTGTTAACCAGATCAGTTAATACTGGACGCGAAAGATCATCATTAACAAATGCACAAACAACCGGATAACCATGAGCTAATCGCGACGTTTTGGCATCCAAACGAACATCAAAATAATCGATGGCATAATCAAATGGCTGGTTGGCTTGCTCAAAATAATCACGATCGTAAGCTTTGGCACTGAATAATGCGATTTTCATAGGTACAGTCTCCACCTGAAAAGATGTAGTAAAATTACATCATTTTTAAATCTACCGTCAACATAATATGACGTATATCAAAAAAATACGGTTACAAGGGTGGTTTTGATCTAAAAAACAAAAAAAGAAAGGAGCACGAGGCTCCTTAAATACATCGAACAACGAGGATTCAAAACACAAACACCACAACAAGGGGTTCAATCAATGACGGTTACATTATTTATGTGTAGCTGATGTTTGAGAAGTCAAAAGAATATCTGTTGCATCATCACTTTCATCTTTTAACGCAACCCCACTTAATTGACGACGAAACATTTCCGCTAATAACCAACTTAGTTTATGGGCCGCCTCTGGATAATTGAGCCCTTCAGGGCGCACGTTAGAAATACAATTACGTTCAGAGTCAAGTAATCCTACTTTGGGTGCCCATGTCAGGTAGACACCCAAGCTGTCTGGGGAAGATAAACCAGGACGTTCGCCAATCAGTACGACAACTGCTTTTGCCTGCATTGCTTCGGCTATGTCATCACCGATAGCAACACGGGCCTGTTTAGTTAAGACTACTGGCCCAATGGTAATACCAAGCGCTTCAAGGCGTGGACGTAACTCTAGTAAAAATGGCACTGTATTACGGTGTATTGCGGTGGACGATAATCCGTCGCCGACGACAATAACCAACTCGATCGGTTGGGCATGTTGTTTTAGCCATTCACGAGATTCGGCAGCAAGTTGACGGCCCAGATCGGGTCGGCGTAGGTATGTCTCACGATCGGGCGCAGCACTGCGTGCCTGTAACGTGGTAAAACCTTGTTCATACAACTCAGCGGCAAGCAAATCAGCAGCAAAAGGCAAATGCACGGCATCACGTGCTTGCGCATGCGCGAGGCCGAATTTAAGTAACTCTTTTGTTGGTAGACTATTGCCGGTACGCCCAAGCGCGATACGGGCCGCTGTAAATTGACGCAATTCATCCCACGAGTTTTGATGGATCACATTTTTACTCATGCTGCGCTCCCAAGAGAAGGTAACTGCGTCAGCAGTGGATGCTGTTTGGATGGATCTAACAAACGGCCTTGCGTATCGATCAAACGCATTTTTTCCAGCCAGCTGTCGAATTCTGGTGCGCGTTTCAAACCGAGTAATTCGCGAATATAGAGCGCATCATGGAACGAAGTGCTTTGGTAATTCAGCATAATGTCATCGGCACCCGGCACGCCAATCAGGAAGGTTAAACCTGCTGCAGCTAAGAGTGTCAGCAGTGTATCCATATCATCCTGATCGGCTTCCGCGTGATTGGTATAACAAACATCACAGCCTAATGGCACACCCAATAATTTACCGCAAAAGTGGTCTTCCAATCCGGCACGAATGATCTGTTTACCGTCATAGAGATATTCCGGGCCGATAAAACCAACCACCGTGTTGGTCAGTAAGGGTTTGAATTTTCTGGCCACGGCATAAGCCCGAGCTTCGCAAGTTTGTTGGTCGACACCAAAATGAGCATTTGCCGACAGACAACTGCCTTGTCCGGTTTCAAAATACATCACGTTTTTGCCAATCGTGCCACGATTCAGGCTTTGTGCAGCAGCTTCTGCTTCCGCCAATATGGATAGGTTAACACCAAAGCCAGAATTGGCTTTTTCAGTACCCGCGATGGATTGAAATACCAAATCAACGGGAACGCCACGATTGATCAATTCTATGGTGTTAGTTACATGTGTCAGCACACACGATTGAGTCGGGATCTCAAAGCGTTGGATCACGTCATCCAGCATATAGTTGAGTTTGGCTAAGCCTGGCAAGCTGTCAGTCGCTGGGTTGATGCCAACCACTGCATCACCACTGCCATACAACAAACCATCCAACATCGCGGCCGCAATACCTGATAAAGCATCGGTCGGGTGATTTGGTTGTAGACGCACACTCAAACGGCCGGGCAAGCCGATAGTGTTGCGGAATTTAGTGATCACACGGCATTTTTTGGCAACAAGGATCAGATCTTGATTGCGCATTAATTTGCTGACTGCAGCAACCATTTCTGGGGTTACCCCTGACGCTAATCGCGCTAAAGTGAGGCTATCAGCCTGCTCGCTTAATAACCAATCACGAAAATCACCCACAGTAAGATGACTAACCAAAGAAAATACCGCTAGATCATGTTCATCGAAAATAAGACGAGTAACTTCATCGTCTTCATAGGGAATTAGGGCTGTGTGTAAGAATGCTTTCAGCGGCAGATCGGCTAGGCAGATCTTGGCGGCCATACGTTCTTCGGCGGTTGTGGCAGCAACACCTGCCAGATAATCGCCAGATCGTGCTGGACTGGCTTTTGCCATCAGCATTTTCAAATCAGGAAACTGATAAGTACGTTGGCCAACGGTCGTCCGATACATACTGATTCCTTTTTATGGGCTTTAAAAAAGCCACCGCAAGCGGTGGCAAAGTCTATGGGGTGGAAATCTTATGAATTTTGCGCTTGCAGTAATTCGTTACCTGCTTGCATGTCGTCTGTGCTGTGCGTTGCTTTGAAATAGATGAAACCAGCGATAAACAGACCAGCAAAAATCATTGCCAACAGCGTGTTGTAATAAGTCATGGCTACCAGACATACCACAGCTAACACAAGCGCCAATGCTGGTGCAAAAGGGTAGAGCGGTGCAGAGAACGGACGTTCCAGATTTGGTTCAGTAACACGCAGTTTGAATAGCGCAGCCATAGAGATGATGTACATCACGATAGCACCAAATACTGACATGGTTACGATATTTGCGGTTAACGGCAAACCACCAATCACGATCAGATTGTCAGAGAAAATTGCAGCAATACCGATCATGCCACCAGCTAAGATAGCCCAGTGAGGTGTTTGATAACGGCTGTTTATGGCTGCCAGTGGTTTAGGCAGGAAGCCAGCACGTGCTAAAGCGAAGATTTGACGGGAATATCCCATGATGATGCCGTGGAAAGAGGCAATCAGACCGAACAGACCTAACCAGACCAGCATGTGTAACCAGCCACTGGAATTACCAACAATCATTTTCATGGCTTGTGGTAATGGATCGTTGATATTTGCCAGTTTGCTCCAATCACCGGCACCACCAGCAAAGACCATGACACCAATTGCCAGAACGACCAAAGTCAGAATGCCAGCAATAAAGGCAACTGGAATGGTTTTTTTCGGGTCTTTAGCTTCTTCGGCAGCCATGGCTGCGCCTTCAATAGCCAAGAAGAACCAGATGGCAAAAGGAATGGCAGCGAAAATACCAGAAATAGCAGAGCCAGAAAATTCGTTGCTGCCAGCCCAACCGTTCGCAACAAAATTAGCGACTGAGAAGCCAGGTGATACTACACCCATGAAAACCAACAATTCAATGATGGCCAGAATAGTCACGCACAGTTCGAATGTTGCAGCGATACTGACCCCGACAACGTTGAGCGCCATAAAGACCAGATAAGAGCCTACAGCGATCATTTTTGGGTCAATAGATGGGAACTGAACATTCAGATAAGCACCAATCGCCATGGCAATCGCTGGCGGCGCAAAGACGAATTCCACCAGTGTGGCAAAACCGGCGATATAACCACCGACAGGGCCAAACGCACGATATGCATAAGCAAATGGACCACCAGCATGTGGGATCGATGTGGTTAATTCAGTGAA